>JAGRNP010000187.1 GCA_020440705.1 bacterium
TACACCAGCGACACCCACCTGGTGGATCCGAACTTCGTGTACGTCGGCACCGGCAACGTGACCGCCGCCGGCACCGAGTTCGATCTGGGCATGTTCGTGGCGGGCCAGGAGCTCGTCTTCAGCATCACCGTCCGCGACACGGGCTACACCTTCTTCACCGGCCCGGGCGACCGCAACCCCGACGGCATCGTGCACGCCGCCATCACGGACCTCGGCAACGGCGTCTTCCACGTCGGCTTCGAGGACCTCTACAACGGCGGCGACCTGGACTACGACGACGTGAACCTGGTCATCGAGACCACGGGCATCGTCATCGCCGACGAGGACACCGACGACGACGGCATCCCGGACGACGAGGACAACTGCGTGGTGACCCCGAACCCCGACCAGGCCGACGCCGACGGGGACGGCGAGGGTGACGTCTGTGACGTCTGCCCCAACGACGCCGGCAACGAGGACGCCGACAACGACGGCATCTGCGGCGCCGACGACAACTGCCCGGCGGTCTCCAACAGCAACCAGGCCGACGCCGACGAGGATGGCCTGGGCGACGCCTGCGACGCCTGCCCCAACGACGCGACGAACGACGCCGACGGCGACGGCGTGTGCGAGGACGTGGACAACTGCCCCGGCGCCGCCAACGCCGACCAGGCCAACGCCGACGGCGACGAGGCCGGTGACATCTGCGACCTCTGCCCCAACGACGCGGGCGACGACGCCGACGGTGACGGCGTGTGCGGCGACGTGGACGCCTGCGAGGGCACCGAGCTGACCGAGAGCGTCCCCACCGAGGAGCTGGGCGTGAACCGCTTCGCCCTGATCGACGGCGACGGCGTGTTCGACACCGTCAGCCCCCGCGGCCGTGGCCCCCGCCGCAGCTACACCATCCAGGACACCCACGGCTGCTCCTGCAGCCAGATCATCGAGGCCCTGGACCTGGGCGAGGGTCACACCAAGTTCGGCTGCAGCATCAGCGCCATGGACGACTGGATCGCCACGTTCTGAGCCCCGACGGCCGGCGCCCGTCGGCCGGTTTCCCTTGCCTGATCAGCGACTTGCAGGCCTGAGCGGCCTCGTCGCGCCCCCTCCCCCGACCACGCCGAAGGCAACGCCCATCCCGTCGGGATCCGCCGCCTCGCGGCCAATCCCGGGCCTCTGCATGCAGGGGAGCTGGCGGCCGGACGCCTCAGCCGACGTGGCTGTGGTCCGACTTCTCGATGCGCTCGGCGACGTCGCCCTCCCGGTCCTCCGGGATCTGGCGGACGACCCGCTCGGTGGGCTGGGTCTCCTTCTCGTCCTTGGCGAAGGACTTGCGGAAGTTCTTGATCCCCTTGCCCAGCGCCTCGCCGAGCTGGGGGATGCGGTTGTGGCCGAACACGACCAGCACGATGAGCAGGATGAGCAGGAGCTCACTGCCCCCCGGCATGCTGATCGCCTCGCGGACCGTCGTATCGAGCTGGTTCATGGCGACTCCTTCGGCCATCCACGGCCGGATGGTCGACCGCGATCATAGCAGACGCGGTGATATACGCGGGGGTGTCCCGCAGATCCAGTCCGATGCCGGCTCCCGGTGCCGGGTTCACCCCTCCGTGCCGCTTGCCCGCCGACCGGTGGCCGTGGTACCCCCAAGGCTTCCAACCGGTCCGGAATACGAGTCGTGGCGGCGACCTACGCACTGAGGTTCATCGCGGGCAAGTACAAGGGGGGTCAGTTCCCCCTGCGGCCGAACCGCGAGATGGTGGTGGGGCGCGGCAGCGAGTTCGACATGGTCCTCGACGAGGACATGGTCTCGCGCCGGCACGCGAAGATCGCGACCTACCACGGTCAGATCGTGGTGCAGGACCTCAAGAGCACCAACGGCACCTTCGTGAACGGCGAGCGGGTGACCGTGGCCCGGCTGAAGGTGGGCGACAAGGTCCTGGTGGGCACCTCCATCATGGAGCTGCTGCGGCTGGACGACGGCCCCACCAGCCAGCGCCCCGCCACGCGGACGTCCGGCGCCCCCGCCGAGCCGCCGCCCCCGGACGGCGACGCCCGCCTCGACCGCATGACGCCGCCCATCCGGCAGACGGTGGAGCGCGGCCAGGGCATGTCGGGCCGCTTCCCCGACGACGACGTCACCGTCCCCGATCTGGTGGAGCTCTTCCACGGCAGCGGGCGCACCGGCGTGCTGGTGCTGACGGACGACGCCGGCCGCGACGGGCGCATCTTCTTCCGCGAGGGCAACGTCTACTTCGCGACCATCGCCGACCCCAGCCGGGCCGGCGAGTCGATGCTGATGGACGTGCCGCCCCTCAAGTGCTTCGTGCGCATGCTGGCCTGGAGCCACGGCGTCTTCCGCATGGACGCCCTGAACCCGGCCCCGTCCTTCCAGCAGGAGATCAGCGGCAGCACCCGCCAGCTCCTGGTGGACGGCGTGCGCCAGATCGACGAGCTGCGGCGCTACGAGGGGCACCTGCCCCAGCGCGAGCAGCACCTCAGCCTGAACGTGCCCCTGGAGGCCCGGCTGTCGTCCCTGTCGGCCGAGGCCCTCGACACCCTCCAGGTGGTCATCAACCACCGCCAGGTGGGCCTGGTGCTCGATCATAGCGACGCCAGCGACCTGGAGACGTGGCAGGACCTGCTCTACCTGATCCAGAACGGCTACGTCTCGGTCACCTGAGGCGGCCCCCGGCGCCCACTTGACGTCCGGCCTCGGCGCCAGTAGGCTCTGGCGCCCCCGATCTGGGCAGAGGCATGTCCGACCGCCTCGCCCACGGGCCTGCCGGTGAGGGACCCATGGAATTCTACGTCGTCGATCCCAAGGACCTCGACTTCTCCGAGTGGGCGAAGCGCATCCGCGAGTTCCTCCAGGAGGAGAAGATGGAGTTCACCGAAGAGGACGGCGGGCTCTACTACATCGGGGACGACGTCGCGACGCCCTGGGCCGAGAACTCGCTGCTCTTCACCATCGACGACGATGATCAGGGCGGCGTGATCGAGCTGCGCGACGTCGACACCAACTTCTACACGTTCGCCGACGATCTGAGCCTGTTCGAGGATCGCGAGGTCAAGGAGGCCGTGGGCCTCATCGCCCGCTCCCCGCGCGCGCTCTACGGCTTCCGCTCCAACGACACGGGCGGCTGCCGGTTCCACCGCGGGCCGAGCCGCAACCTGTACTTCTTCTGCGAGGATCAGGAGGCCGACTACCCCCACGCCATGGCGCTGGAGGACGTCTGGTCCCTCTTCTTCCGCGTGGTCAACTGGCTGTCGGGCTCCACGTCGCGCATCCAGGACTTCAAGGGCATCAACGTCGAGAAGGTCCACCTGGACTTCGAGGTCGAGGTGGACTTCACCCACCCGTCCTGCCTCGATCCGCTGCTCGAGATCCTGGCCGACGAGGACAACCCCGACGTGCGCACGCGCTCGGGCCTCCGGGGCCTGTTCCACGACCGCGACCTGACCTGGATCCGCCGCTTCGTGAAGGCGCTCCCCCCCGAGGAGGAGTACTTCCAGAACGCCATCATCCGGGCGAAGTGGTGGGGCACGGCCAACGGCGAGCGGGTGGACATCTTCAAGGCGGGGGTGGAGCGGCGCGAGCTGCGGCCGTTCATCCAGATCCCCCTGCACCGCACCTCCAAGGAGCTGCTGGACAAGTTCCGGGCCTACTTCAAGGGCCACCGGATCGACCGGCAGGAGTACTATCTGGAGGACTGAGGCCGGCGGTGCCCACCGCCGTCCTGCGCCGGGAGGTGCCCCGGGCTTGATCCCTGAACAGACCATCGCCGAGATCCTGGAGCGCGTCGACCTGGTGAAGCTGGTCGGCCGCCAGGTCAAGCTGCGCAAGGCCGGCGCCGGCTTCATGGGTCTGTGCCCGTTCCACGACGAGAAGTCCCCCTCCTTCAGCGTCTCCCCCGTCCGCCGGACGTACCACTGCTTCGGCTGCGGCGCCCACGGCGACGCGGTGCGCTTCCTGATGGAGCAGCACGGGCGCAGCTTCCCCGAGGCCGTGCGCGAGCTCGCGGCCGAGGTGGGGGTCATGGTGCCCGAGGAGCGCCCCGAGCCGCCGGCTCGCCGGGCGGAGCGCGAGCGGCAGCGGTCCGAGGCCGAGCGCCTGTTCGCGGCCCAGGACGCCGTCACCACCTACTACACCGACACCCTCTTCAGCCCCGCCGGCGAGCCGGCCCAGCGCTACCTCACGGGCCGCGGCTTCACCCCCGACACGGCCCGGGCCTTCCGCCTGGGCTACGCCGACGGCGACGCCGCGCGCTTCCAGCGGTTCCTGGCCACCACCGACGTCGCCCTGGCCGATCTGGTGGCGCTGGGGCTGCTGCTGGTGCCCGACACCGGCCCCGATCCGAGCGCCCCGCTCCAAGGCCACTACCTGCGGTTCCGCCGGCGGCTGATGTGCCCGGTGGTGGACGTCCGCGGCCAGGTGACGGGCTACAGCGGCCGCGTGCTCGACGCCAAGGCCAAGGCGGCCAAGTACGTCAACTCCCCCGAGACGCCCGTCTTCACCAAGGGGGACCAGCTCTACGGGGCCTTCACCGCCCGCAGCACCGCGCGCCGGGCCGGCCGCGTCATCCTCTGCGAGGGCAACCTGGACGTGGTGGCGCTCTGGCAGGCGGGCTTCCCCGGCACCGTCGCCGCCATGGGCACCGCCCTCACCACGCGGCAGGTGCGCCTGGTCAAGCGGCTGTCCGAGCAGGTGATCTGCGTGATGGACGGCGACGCGGCGGGCGCCAAGGCGGCCTTCGCCAGCCTGCTGCCCTTCCTGGAGGAGGGCATCCAGCCGCGGGCCGTGCTGCTGACTGGCGGGCACGATCCCGACTCCTATGTGCGCGAGCACGGCGCCGACGCGTTTCGCACCCTGCTCGCCGCGGCCCGGCCGCTCCTCGATCTCTACATCGAGCGCGAGGCGGCGGCCCGCCCGGCCGACGCCCTGGGCCGGGCCGAGGGGCTGCGGGCCCTCGCCCCGGCGCTGCGGCTGCTGCAGGATCCCCTCACCCGGGATCTGTATCGCCAGCAGGTCGCGTCGACCCTCGGCGTCCCCCTCGACTTCGTGGATCGGGCCATCCAGGAGGCGGCCCCGGCCCCCGCGCCG
>JAGRNP010000188.1 GCA_020440705.1 bacterium
TCGCGGGGGACGCCGCGGCGCTGACGGCCGGCGAGGCCGTCTACGCGGGGAGCTGCGCGTCGTGTCATGGCGCGGCGGGGGCCGGCGACGGCCTCGTCTCCGACCCCCCGCCGACCGACTTCACGGCCGGGGACGAGGAGCGCTGCGACGGCCTGATGTTCTGGCGGATCTCCACCGGCGCGGCCACCGGACCGGCCGGCTCCATCATGGCGGCCTACGGCGGCGCCCTCACGGATGACCAGATCTGGCAGGTGGTGACCTTCCTGCGCACCTTCGAGCCCTGAGGAGATCCCGATGAGCGACCTGCCCCTCCTCGATCGCCGCGGCCTGCTCAAGCTGCTGGGCTGCGGGGGCTGCGCCCTGGCGCTGCCCTCCCTGTCCGGCTGCACCATCGCCGAGGTCTTCGGCGGCGGCGACGGGACGCTGACCTTCAACGTCGCGGAGGGCCCCTTCCGCGCCCTCGGGGCGGTGGATGGCGTCGCGGCGGTCGACGTGGCGGGGCGCAACGTCCTGCTCATCCGCACGACCCCCGACGCCATCGTCGCGGTGTCCCGCATCTGCACCCACACCGGCTGCGACATGGCCCCCGACCGCTTCGGCACCTGGAACGGCGACCGGCTCATCTGCCGCTGCCACGACTCGCACTTCGACGCCGAAGGGCACGTGCTGAAGGGCCCGGCGACCCGCGACCTCGCGACGTTCGACGTGGAGTTCGACGCGGCCACCGGGAGCGGGACGCTGACCCTCCAGAAGAAGAGCACCGGCATCCCGCCGGAGTTCGCCGACCTCGTGAACCCGTTCGCCGGCGACCCGGCCGCGGTCTCGGCGGGCGAGGCGCTCTACCAGCAGTGCGTCGCCTGCCACGGGGCGGCGGGGGAGGGGAGCGAGCTGTTCATGCCCCCCGCCTCGGCCTTCAACGTCGACCAGTCCGAGTGGACGGATGGCTACCTGTTCTGGCGCATCCGCACCGGCGCCGATGGCGGCCCGCCCTTCTCGGTCATGGTCGCCTACCCGAACCTCAGCGATGACGAGACCTGGCAGCTCGTGACCTTCCTGCGGAGCCTCGCGCCATGAGGCTGCTCCTCCTCGCCCTCCTGGCCCTGCCCGGCCTCGCCCAGGCCACCCCGCGCATGTCCCTCACCGCCGGCACGCCCTGCGCGGCCTGCCACGTCAACCCGAGCGGCGGCGAGGGCCGCAGCGAGCTGGGCTTCGGCGCCATGCACCGCGTGGGCGTCGTCACCTGGGACCAGCTCGGGCTGCAGGCCTTCCACGACGTCAACAGCAACACCTGGCTTGACGGGGCCGTGGGCTTCGGCGTCGACCTGCGCATGCAGGGCGCCCGCCTGGGCCGCCCCGAGCTGGTGGACACCGACACGGGCACGAAGACGGAAGTCCCTGATTACACATGGTTTCCCATGCAGGCGCAGCCGTACCTCACGGTGAAGCCCGCCGCCGGGCTGACCCTGTATGGCACCTTCCTCGCAGGCCCCGGCACCCTGCGCGACGGCAAGATCTGCGACCCCGTCTTCCAGGGCATGAGCTGCTACGGCGCCCAGGCCATCTACGAGCCCGGCGGGGTGGCGCCCACGGTGCGGGCGGGCGTCTTCCAGCCCTCCATCGGCGTGCGCAACGACGACCACACGC
Source organism: bacterium (assembly GCA_020440705.1). NCBI lineage: Bacteria > bacterium. Next base: position 1,645 of record JAGRNP010000188.1, read on the forward strand.
TCCTCATCCGCGGCGACGCCGCCGCCCGCCGCGTCCCCATCATCGCCCCGGGCTACGCGGAGGCGGGGGCCGAGGTGGCCTGGCAGCCGGTCCAGTGGGTGCGCCTGGAGGCCGGCGGCTTCCACACCGGCAACCTGGACAAGGCCCTCAACGACGGCAACGAGACGGCGGAGCTCTGGCCGGTGGCCTACCAGGCGCGGGTGACGTTCCAGCCCCTGCTCGAGCTGGGCGGCGGCCCCCCGCCCGCCGAGGCCGACGAGTTCGGCGACGACTTCGGCGCCCCCAGCGAGCCGGCCCACCCGTTCGTCATCAACACCTGGCTGGGGGCCTCGGCCTTCGGCAGCGGCGACTTCCTGATGATCAACGCGTTCCTCGGCCTCGGCATCCACGAGGGCCTCTCGCTGCTCTCCGAGCTCTCCCTGAGCCAGCGGACCATCGAATACGAGACCCTCAACGGCGTCGTCGGGCTCAGCTACGCCCCCTGGGCCTGGATCGCCGCCAGCGCCCGGGCCGAGCGCGCCCGCACCACCACCGCCACCGCCGAGATCACGACGGTGCAGTACGTGGCGGGCCTGGAGCTCTTCGTGGTGCCGGGCCTGGAGGTCCGGCCCGAGTACCGGCTGGTCGAGACGGACGACTACCGCTTCGGCCAGGCGACGCTGCAGGTGCACCTGTTCTACTGAGTCCCCCCAGGCCGGCCAGCGGCCGGCGCTCGAAAGGAGATGCCCATGCGGTCCCTGATCGCCCTCGCCCTCTTCGCCCCGGCCGTCGCCCTGGCCGCCCCCCAGACCGCCGAGCTCGCCGGCGAGATGAAGTTCGTCAGCGACGCCCCCCTGGAGAAGATCGTCGGCACGGCCAGCGGCGCGGGCGCCCTGACCGTCGACCTGGACGACATGACCACGCTGCAGGCCACCATCACGGTGCCGGTGGCCTCCATGAAGACCGGCAACGACCAGCGCGATGACCACCTGCGCAGCCCCGAGTGGCTCGACGCGGCCCAGTTCGCCGAGATCACCTTCGTGGCCTCGGCCGCCAAGGTGACGAAGCCCACCACCGGCGACGACGTGAAGGAGGCCGAGGTGGAGGTGACCGGCAAGTTCACCCTGCACGGCGTCAGCACCGACATGACCGCCCCCGCCACCCTCAAGTGGAAGGGCGACAAGCTCAAGATCACCACGAAGTTCCAGGTGAAGCTCGACGCCTACAACATCAAGGGCCGCGATGGCGTGGTCGGCAGCAAGGTCGGCACCAACATCGACGTGGACGTCAGCCTCAAGGGCGTCCTGAAGCCCGTGGCCCCGTGAAGGCGGCCGGCATCATCGCCATCGTGCTGGGCCTGGGCGTCGGCGGCGTCTGGCTCGCCTCGGGCATGCACCTGGCGACGCAGACCGAGAAGCTGGTCGAGACCCGCACCACGGACGAGTTCGGCGACGAGGTCGTCGACCGCAAGTGGGAGAAGACCTTCGAGCTGGGGCTCGACTTCGCCGGCCCCGGCGGCGGGGGCCTCGTCGGCCTGGGCGGCGTCCTGCTCTTCCTGGCGCGTCGCCGCCGCAAGGCCGCCTGATCATCCCCCGCCGTTTCGGGCACTTGGCGCCCGACCTGCACCGGTCTCCCCGGAACATCTAGACTCCAGACGTGTCCACCCGGCAGGGCGCCATCGCCGCGGGGCGGTGGAATTTCCCTGATTTCGCAGGCGTTTGAAGAGTCCGAACACCAGGAGGAGCCCCCATGCGACGAGCCGCCACCGAAGAGCTGATCCAGCGTGTCCTGCGCGATGAGTACCTGGCCCTCGGGGTCATCCACTACCAGATGAGCGAGGAGATCGGCCCGACCAGCCAGTGTCGGATGATCATCACCTTGCGCCACCAGAACGGACCTCCGCGAGACGTGGTCATCGAGGGGGAGGGCGTCGGCTTCATCGACGCCGCCTTCCACGGCCTCATGGGCCACTACGCCCGCGAGTTCCGCTCCCTGGAGACCATCCGGTTCACGGGCTTCGAGGTCCATGGCCAGATGCACACCGGCAACCAGCAGGGCCTCGACGCCGAGGGCGAGGTGCGCCTGACCGTCTGCAACAGCGAGGGCAAGGCCTTCCAGTTCAGCCAGAAGGGCCGCAGCACCGTCGCCGTGACGCTGCAGGTGGTCGTGCAGGCGGTGGAGTACTTCGTCAACTCCGAGCGCGCCTTCATCCGCGTGCACCGCGCCCTCGTGGACGCCCGCCAGCGCGACCGCGCCGACCTCATCCAGACCTACACCGCCCAGCTCGCCGAGCTGGTCAACACGACCAGCTACACCGACGTCATCGAGCAGATCCGGCGCGAAGCCCTGTAGCGGCCCGGCGTTGGCCGTGGCCGCCTCCGGCGTGGCATACTCCTGCTCATGAACGAGCGCGCGGGTGGCGGCGGCCGCCGGATTCGCGGCGTCGCCGTGGGCGTCGTCACCAACATCAGCGATCCGCAGCAGTGGGGCCGCGTGAAGGTGCGGCTGCCCTGGCTGGACGGCCCCGACGCGGCCATCGAGTCGCACTGGGCGCGCGTCGCGGGGTGGTACGCCGGCAACTCCCGCGGGACGATGTTCGTGCCCGAGATCGGCGACGAGGTGCTCGTCGCGTTCGAGGGGGGCGACCCCAACCACCCCTACGTCCTCGGCGCCGTCTGGAACGGCGAGCACGCCGTGCCCGGGCCGGGCAACCCCGACGGCGCCAACGACCACAAGTGGTTCCGCAGCCGGGCCGGCCACGACCTGGAGTTCCTCGACTCCGACGGGGCCGAGAAGATCCGGCTGGTCGACAGTTCTACCAATAATTCCATGGTGTTCGACACCGCCGCGGACACCATCACCACCGAGGCGAAGACCGGCACCATCAACATCCGGGCGCCGAAGGGGCTGGTGAAGATCGTCTGCGTCGACCTGACGATGACGACGAGCCAGGGGCGCACGCTGGAGGTGGGGACGACCCACACGGTCACGGTGGGCAGCGCGCGCACGGTGAACGTGAGCGCCGGCAACTTCATCGAGCTGGCCGGCTCGGCCATGACCATCACGGCGCCCCAGCTCGCCACGACGACGAAGAGCGACGTGGGGGTCTCGGCGGGCGCGATGGTCATGAACCAGGGCCAGATCAGCACCGAGATCGGGGAGTGGGGCGAGGTCCAGCAGGGGCCGGTGGTGCGGACGGTGGGGTCGCAGACCGTCCAGACCGACGGGTTCATGACGGTGAACATGGCCGGCGAGCTGTCGGGGACGTTCACGCTGCTGGCGGGCTCGGCGATGTCGTCTGCGAAGGGCGGGT
>JAGRNP010000189.1 GCA_020440705.1 bacterium
GCGGGCTGGCGGGTACCGGCTGGCGGGTGGTGCAGGCGCGCGACCGGGCCGCCTGCCTGGCCGCGGCCGTGGTCGCAGGGGCCGCACCGCGGGTCGTGCTGCTCGAGGACGGCCACCAGACGGCCGGCGTCGGGCGGCATCTCGACGCACTGATCCTCGACCGCTGGCAGGTGGCTCCGGGGCCGGACGGCCCGGAGGTGGTGCCGGGGACGGGCCCCGTCTTTCCGTTCGGGCCGTGGCGCGAAGGCGCGGTCGGGGCCGCGCGGGCCGGACTGTGGCTCGTCGAGTCGGGCGACGAGGTGCCGGTGCGGGGCCGCGGCGGCGCGCAGGTGCTGGGCTTCCGGCGCGTGGGCCGGCTGGTGACGGTGGGCGAGAACGCGCACTTGCCCGCGCGGCCCGTGCTGGTTTCGGGCATCGCCCGGCCGGAGCGCTTCGAGGCCGAGGCCACGGGGCTGTTGTCCGCCGCGCCCGTGCTGGCGGTGCGCCTGGAGGACCACGCGTCCTACGGCGCCGACGTGCGGGCGCGCATCGTCGCGGCCGTGCGCGAGGCGGGAGGCGACGGCGTGGTGACCACGGCCAAGGACTGGGTGAAGCTGGCGGGCGGCTGGCCGGCCGACCTGGCGGCGGCGGTGGTCGACCTCGAGCTCGTCTGGGGGAACGACCAGACGCCCGCCGACGTGGTCGGCGGGCGCCTCGTCTGAACGCGGTCGACCGGGGCGGTTCCTACTCGGAAACGAGGTAGAGGAACTGCACGGTGGTGCCGACCGTGAGCTGCACCTCGTGCTCGCTGCTCGACTCGTGCCCGTAGAAGGTGACCATCAGGTCGGCCGTGAACGGGCTGCCGGGGAACCAGGCCTCGGCCTTCATGGACAGGTTGCCCACCAGGACCGAAGACTCGATCTCGTCGTAGACCGGAATGGCCACGGACAGGGCGCCGCGCTCGACGTTGTAGTCGGTCAGGGCGGCCGGAGCGTCCGGGCCCGGGACCCAGGTCAGGTCGTAGGCCGTGACGATGAACTTGCTGTACGGGCCGTACTGCTCGATCTCCATCGTGTCGTTCAGGGGGCGGGCCGAGAACAGGACCTCGAGGGTTTCGATGGGCACGTAGTCGTCGGTCGGGTCGGTGCCGGTGCCGGCGTCGCTCAGGGCGGCCACGACCAGCGGCGAACCGCCGTTGACCAGGTCGGCTTCGGCCACCAGGCGCTGGCGCTCGCTGTTGTCGGTGCTGCAGCCGGTCAGGGCGAACAGGCCCAGCATCAGGGCCAGCAGAATCATGAGGGATCGGGCATTCACTTTGGTTCCTCCCGGTGGACTCGACGTCCCGTGGATTGTTCGTTTCCCAAAACCAGGAATCTTTTCGACTGATCTCCACGGCGCTTTAGATTAAATTATGATCCATGGTTACCAAGATCGGGGCCAAACGTGGCGCCCCGGTTCACCCGGTCCCCTGGTGGTCCAAGATGTCGCGAAATTCCTCGGATTCCGTCACCAGCCGCTATCTCGTGGTGGGCACCGGGATCGCCGGCTTGCAATTCGCCCTGCTGGCCGCGGAAAACGGCACCGTGCAGGTGGTCACGAAGAAGGAGAGCCGGGAGAGCAACACCAACTACGCCCAGGGGGGCATCGCGGCGGCCGTGAGCCCGCTGGACGACTTCGAATCCCACATCGAGGACACCCTGGTGGCCGGCGACGGCCTCTGCGACGAGGCCACGGTCAGGCGCATGGTGGAGGCCGGTCCGGCCCTGATCGACCGCCTCGTGTCCTACGGCGTGCCCTTCAGCCGCGACGGCGGCGAGTGGGCCCTGGGCCGGGAAGGCGGGCACTCGCGGCGGCGGGTGCTGCACTGCCAGGACCTGACGGGACGCGAGATCGAGACGCACCTGCTCGAAGCCGCGGCCGCCCATCCGCACATCACGCTGCACGAGGACCACATGGGGCTCGAACTGCTGCGGGGCGAGGAGGTCGGCCTGACGGGCGACGCCGCCGCGCGCGTGGTGGGGGCCCGGGTCCTGGACCGCCGCACCCTCGTGCGCCGCACCTACCTGGCCGACGTGGTCGTGTTGGCCACGGGGGGCTGCGGCAAGGTCTACAGCTACACGAGCAATCCGGACATCGCCACGGGCGACGGCCTGGCCATGGCCTTCCGCGCCGGCGCCCTGGTGAAGAACCTCGAGTTCGTCCAGTTCCATCCCACCTGCCTGTATCATCCCGAGGCCAAGAGCTTCCTCATCAGCGAGGCGGTGCGGGGCGAGGGCGCCGTGCTCATCAACGAACGCGGCGAGCGCTTCATGGCGCGCTACCACCACCAGGCCGATCTGGCCCCGCGCGACATCGTGGCGCGCAGCATCGACCAGGAGATGAAGCTCAGCGGCAGCCCGTGCGCCTTCCTCGACCTGCGGCACCTGGACCGGGCCGCGGTCGAGGCGCGCTTCCCGCATCTGGTGAAGACCTGTGCCCGCTTCGGCATCGACATGGCCGGCCAGCCGGTGCCCGTGGTGCCGGCGGCCCACTACATGTGCGGCGGCGTGGCCACCGACGGCGACGCGCGCACGAGCCTGCCGGGCCTGTACGCCATCGGCGAGGTGGCCTGCACGGGCATCCACGGGGCCAACCGGCTCGCGAGCAACAGCCTGCTCGAGGCGGTGTACTTCGCCAGCCGCGCGGCCGAGCGCGGGCGCGACGAACCGCGCCTCTTCGGCGGCGACGCGCCGGAGGTGAAGCTGCCCGGCGACCGCGGCGACGACCGTCCCCGGGGCAGCGGAGCCGTCGTGCTCGAGCACGACTGGGACCTGGTGCGCCGCGTGATGTGGGACTACGTGGGCATCGTGCGCGACCGCGGGCGGCTCGACATCGCCCTGCGGCGGGTGCGCACCATCCGGCAGACGGTGGAGGACCTGCACCGGCACGAGGAGGCGAATCCGGACGTGGTGGAGCTGCGCAACATCGCCCTGCTGGCCGAACTGATCGTCCTCTGCGCCCGCAGCCGGCACGAGAGCCGGGGCCTGCACTCGACCACCGACCACCCCCTGAAGAGCGACGTCGTGGCCGACACCGAGCTGCGCCGGGGCGTGCCCCTGGACGGGGAGACCTGCTCCGAGCCGGTGGGCGGGGCAGGCGCATGACCGATCCCGCTGGCGGGCCCTGGTTCGCGACGGCCTTCGGTGCCCACTACCCGCTGCTGTATCGCCACCGCGATGCGGACGAGGCGGCGCGCGCGGTCGCGCTGCTGCCGACCCTGGCGCCGCTGCACGAGCCGATCCTCGATCTGGGCTGCGGGGACGGCCGGCATCTGGCCCTGCTGGCGCCCCAGCGCCGGACCCTCGGGCTCGACCTGTCGCCGCATCTCCTGGCTGCGGCGACCGCCCGCCCGGACGGGGCCCCGGCGCCCCTGGTGCGCGGCGACATGCGGTGCCTGCCCCTGGCCGCGGGCAGCTGCGGCACCGTGCTGAGCCTCTTCACCGCCTTCGGCTACTTCGGACCGCCGGCGGCCCACGCCGCGGTGGTCGCCGGCATCGCGCGTGTGCTCGCGCCGGGCGGGCACTGGTTTCTCGACTACTTTGACGGGGAGGCCGTGCAGGCGGAACTGGGTGACGGCGCCCCGCACGGCCGGGAGCGCGAACTGGGCCCCGTGCGGGTCGTCGAAGTGCGACGCTACGTGGCCGCCACGCGCCAGGTGGTCAAGGACGTGCGCCTGGAGGCGCGTCCCGGGCACGAGGACGCCGCCCGGGCGTGGGGCGTCGGGCCCGCCGGGCTGGCCTACGCCGAGGAGGTGGCCGTGTTCACGAGAGCCGAACTGGACGACCTGGCCCGCGCTGCGGGACTCGCGCCCGCCGCCGCGGCCGGCGACTACGACGGGCGGCCGCTCGGCGCCGGCAGCCGCTGGATCCTCGTCTACCGGCAACCGGAACGGACAGCCCGATGACCCGCGACCCCCGCCCACCGGCCGGGCCGTTGCGGGTCCAGGCTTGCGGCCCCCTGGCGGGGATCGTGCCGCCGGGCCACCTTTTCGGGGCGTGGCTGCAGCGGGAAGCCGTGCCCGGCCTCCCGACGGCGGCCGCCGAACTCGCGCGCCTCGCCGACGCGCCGACCGATGTTACGGCCCCGGTCTGGGCCATTCCCCACGTGGCCGCCCAGGCGGAAGGCGCCTCCGCCGCCGCTGGGCCGGCGGTGGTCGTCACGGGCCAGCAGCCGGGCTTCCTCGGCGGCCCCCTGCTGACCCTGCACAAGATCGCGACCGCCGTCGCTCTCGCCGCCCGGGAGTCGGCGGCCGGACGGGCCACCGTACCGGTGTTCTGGTCCGGCGACGCCGACGACGACCTGGCCGAGGCCCTCGCGCCGGTGGGCTGGGACAACCGGGGGGAACTGCGCGGGGCGACGTCCCGCGGACTCCTGCGGCGCCCGGAATCGGCGCGGGCCATCCTCGCCAGGTGCGGACCGGAGGTGTGGTCCGCCGGCTGGGAGGCGGCGCTGCCGGACGGGCCGGGGCAGCAGCTCGCCCGGACGCCCCTGCAGCACGGGGGGGCGTGGGGGCCGGTCCAGGCCGCGTTGATCCGACGACTCTTCGCCGGCTTCCCGCTGGTCGTGGTCCGGGGCGACGATCCGGCGCTGCACGAGGCGGCGGGGCCGTTGTACGCGGAGCTCCTGCGTCGCCGCGCGGAATTGGCGTCGCTCGCGCGGGAACGGGGCGCAGCCCTGGCGGCCGCCGGGTTCCACGCCCAGATCGGCGGACGCTCCCTGGCCCGCCCGCTCTTCCGGGCGCCGGGCAGCCGCCGCGAAGCCCTGGCGGCGGGCGACACGGCGCCGGCGGCGGACCTGCGCCCCGGCGTGCTCCTGCGCA
>JAGRNP010000190.1 GCA_020440705.1 bacterium
ATCGGCGCGTCGGCAGCCGGCGCGGGTTCGTCGACGGCGACCGGCTCGGGGCCGCCGCCCGTGGTGGTCACGATCTCGTCCAGGAGCGCGTCCGGGTCGTCGGGCACGCTGGCGGCCCGGCGGCCCGCCGAACGCGGCTTCACGCCCTGAAACCCGGTGGCGATGACCGTCACCTGCAGGGTGTCGCCCATCTCCTCGTCGTTGCCGTAGCCGAAGATGACGTGGGCCTGCGGGCCGGCGGCATCCTGGATGTACTGCATGGCCGCGGCCGTGTCCTGCAGGCCGACCTCGCGGCCGAGCACGTTGACCAGCACGGCCTGGCTGCCCTTGATGTCGATGTTCTCGAGCAGCGGCGAGTTGATGGCGGCCTGTGCGGCCTCGACGGCGCGGTTCTCGCCCTCGGCCCGGCCGGTGCCCATCATGGCCTCGCCCATGTCCTTCATGACCGTGCGCACGTCGGCGAAGTCGAGGTTCACGTGGTCGTGGCGCGAGATGATCTCGTAGATGCCGCGCGTCGCGTCGTACAGCACGTTGTCGGCGATGCGGAAGGCCTCCTGCATCGACGTGCTCGGCGGCACGACCTCCAGCAGACGCTGGTTGGGAATGATGATCAGGGTGTCGACGGCCTCGCGCAGCCGCTCGATGCCGTCGAGGGCCTGCTGCTGTCGCACCTTGCCCTCGAAGAGGAAGGGCTTGGTGACGATGCCCACCGTGAGGGCGCCCTGGTTGCGGGCGATCTCGGCGATGACCGGCGCGGCGCCGGTGCCGGTGCCGCCGCCCATGCCCGCCGTCACGAAGACCATGTCGGCGCCGCTGAGGCTCTTCGCGATGGCCTCGCGGTCCTCCTCGGCGGCGGCCCGGCCGCGCGCGGGATCGCCGCCCGAGCCGAGACCCTTGGTCAGCTGGGCGCCGATCTGCATGCAGTTGTGGGCTGGGGAATCCTTGAGGGCCTGCAGGTCGGTGTTGACCGCGAGGAATTCGACCCCGGAAAGGCCGGCGGCGATCATGCGCCCGACGGCATTCCCGCCCGCGCCTCCGACGCCCGCCACCTTGATATCAGCCAAACGTTCGATCTCTTCGGCGTATTCGAACATCATGACACCCACTCCTCCCTGAGCTGGGTCGCCCACCCCTGTCCGAAGTCGCCTCCGGTGGCGAAGGTCCGTTTTCGCCGGCCGGTTCCGAACGGGGTGTTAAAAATCCGTCTTTTGTTAACTAGCACATGAAATGGGTCCCGCCAAGGGATATTTCGCGTCAATGGCCGCTTTTTTGGCCGTCTGGCGCGACGGGCGTCCGGACGCATCCGCGGAAATCAGGCCTCCGCCTCCATCGTCTCCCGCGACCCGCGCCGGAACATGCCCCGCAGCTTGCCGAGCAGCCCGCCCCCGCCCGGGCCCGGCACGTGGGCCTCGCCCTCGCTGAAGTCGCCGGCCGCCCACAGGCTCAGGCCCAGGACGGTCGCCCACTGGCCCCCGGGAAGGCGGTCGGCGCCGCGCAGCCGCACCGGCAGGTGACGCCGGCTGACGGGCAGGTCGAACACCTCTTCGCACAGCTGCCGGGTGCCGCGGCAGCGACTGCCGCCGCCGGTGAGCACCACGCCGGCGCCGAGATTGGCCAGCTCGCGCAGGTCGCCGAAGTCGCGCTTCACGAACGTGAAGATCTCCTCCACGCGCGGTTCGAGGATCGCGGCCACCAGGCCCGGCGTCTCCTCCGGTTTCGCCTGGTCGAAGAGGACGTCGATGGAGACCTCGTCGACGAGGCTGCGCAGCACGACGCCGCGCTGGCACTTGGTCTCCTCGGCGGTGGCGTGCGGGATGCGCAGGCCGTGGGCCAGGTCGCGCGTCAGGTGCTCGCCGCCGAGGGGCACCATGCCGTTGGCCACGATGGTGCCCTTGCGGTACACCGCCCAGTTGGTGACGAGCCCGCCGATGTCCACCAGCATGACGCCCTTCTCGCGGTCCTCGGCCGTGAGCAGGGCCTCGGCGGTGGCGAGCACGTCGACCTCCTCGCCCAGCGGCTTGTACTTGGCCGTCTCGATGGCGTTCTCGATGTTGTGCAGCACGCTGCGCGAGCCGGTGATCAGGTGGGCCTGCATCTCGAGCTGGCTGCCCACGCGGTTCAGCGGATCGACGATGCCCTTGACGCGGTCGACGGCGAACTCGACGGGCGTGACCGTGAGGATCTTGTGGTCGAAGGGGATGGCCATGCCGCGGGCGCGGTTGCGCACCTCGTCCACGTCCCCCGGCCGGATGGGGCGCGGTCCCGGCCCGATGGGCACCGAGGCCGTGGCGCGCACGCTGCGCAGGTGGGAGCCGGAGATGTTGTAGGTGAACCCGGTGACGAAGATGTCCGAGTCCTTCTCCAGGTCGAGGATCGTGCGGGCGATGCAGCGGCTGCCCGCGGCGAGGTCGACGAAGTCGCCGTCCTGGAAGCCCTCCGCCTCGCGCACGGCGTGGCCGACGATCTCCAGGTCGCCGTTGGGGAAGACCTCGGTGACGAGGGCGCGGAACGTTGTGGTGCCGAAATCGCAAGCGACGATCAGTCGTCCCTGACTCATGCCGGTTCCCTCCGGGTGATTCAGCGATGCGGGCGCACGGTGATGCGGTCCTTGAATCGCAGGTCGTAGTCCAGGCCGGGTTCGAGATGGTCCCGGGCCGTCATCCAGCGCTGCAGGCGCGGGCCGAACTCCTCCCGGCCCACCAGCAGCTTGCCCTGCTCGTCCTGCAGGACGATAGCGTATCCCTCGGGCTCGACAACCACGAAATCGACGGGCGAGACCGCCTCGAGCCCCGCATCCTCCATGGCCGAAACCAGTTCCGCCACGCGGGCGGCATCGGCTTCGTCCAGGCGCCAGGGCCCCGCGCTCCCCGCGCGGACGGGCGACACCCCCACGAGCACCGGCAGCGCGGGCGCCACCAGCGCGGCGGGAAACGGCAGCACGCGACCGTCCTGCACCAGCACCAGGTTCTCCTCGCGCACCCCGTCCAGCACGTGGGGCGCGAGCAGCAGCCGCGGCGACCACTCGCGGAACTCGACCTCCAGCCCGTCGGGCAGGCGCCGCACCACGCGCACGTCGCGCACCCAGGGCAGATCGCCGATGCGCGCGGCCACGGCGTCGGTGTCGACGGTCCAGATGTTGCGGCCGAGGAATTCGCCGAACGCGGCCTCGAGCTCCTCGGCGGTGGTGAAGCGGTAGGCGCCCGACGCGATGCGCTCGACGGCGAAGAACGGCGATTCCAGGGCCCACCAGGCGATCCCGGCCAGGACGAGGAGGGTCAGCAGGCCGGCCGCCGCGCGCACGAGCACGGCGCGGCGCGAGCGCTGCGGCCCGCGGCGCACGGCGAAGTCGGGTCGGCGGGCGCCGCCGGCGAGGAGACCGCCCGGTCCGGCCGCGAACATCAGGGCGCCTCCCGCGCGGCGAGGTGGGCGCAGAGCGGCGCGACCTGGCGGCCCACGTCGCCGGCGCCCAGGGTCAGGACGAGGTCGCCCGCCCGCACCGCCGCATCGAGCCAGGCGCCGATGTCCTCGTGCCCGGCCAGCAGTTCGACCTGCGTGACGCCCTTGCCGCGCAGGCCGGCGGCGATGACCTCGCTCGCCGCGCCGGCGGCGGGCGCCTCGCCGGCGGCGTACACCGGCAGCAGGCCGACGCCGTCGGCGCCGGCCAGGGCGTCGGCGAACTCGGCGGCGAACTGCCGCGTGCGCGAGTAGCGGTGGGGCTGGAAGAGCACCTTCACCGGGCGCCCGAACTGGCGCGCGACCGCCATGATGGCCAGCACCTCGGTGGGGTGGTGGCCGTAGTCGTCGATGACGAGCACGCCCCCGTGCTCGCCGTGCTCCTCGCAGCGCCGGCCCACGCCCTGGGTCCCGGCCAGTCCGGCGGCGATGGCCGCGAAGGGCACCCCCAGCTCGAGCCCCACGGCCACGGCCGCCAGGGCGTTCTGCAGGTTGTGGCGCCCCCGCAGCATCATGCGCAGCGGGCCCAGTTCCTCGTCGCCGCGCCACACCACGGCCTCCTGGCCCGTGGCGTCGGTGACGATCGTGCCCGGATCGGCCCGCACCTCGGCACCGGGGCTCAGGCCGTAGGTGACGACGCGGCGGTCGAGGTGCGGCAGCAGCGTCCGCACCTCCGGATCGTCCACGCACAGCACCCCCGTCCCGTAGAACGGCACCCGCGCCAGGAACTCGGCGAAGGTGCGGCGCAGCTCGTCCAGGTCGGCGTAGAAGTCGACGTGCTCGTAGTCGATGTTCGTCACCACGGCGATGGTCGGCGTCAGGTGCAGGAAGGTGCCGTCGGACTCGTCGGCCTCGGCCACGAGGTACTCCCCCCGGCCCAGCACCGCGTTGGTGCCCGCGGCGCGGATGCGCCCGCCCACGATCACCGTGGGGTCGAGGCCGCCGGCGCCGAGCACGGCGGCGACGAGGGTCGTGGTCGTGGTCTTGCCGTGGCTGCCGGCCACGGCGATGCCCGACTTGAGCCGCATGAGCTCGGCGAGCATCTCGGCGCGCCGGATGACGGGGATGCGCAGGGCCCGCGCCGCCGTCACCTCCGCGTTCGACTCGGTGACCGCCGACGAGCGCACGACCACGTCGGCGCCCCGGATGTGGGCCGGGTCGTGCCCGGTGAACACGGTGGCGCCCAGGGCGACGAGCCGGTCGGTGACGGGCGTCCGGTGCAGGTCGCTGCCGCTGACGGTGAAGCCGAGATTGAGCAGCACCTCGGCGATGCCGCTCATGCCCACGCCGCCGATGGCCACCAGATGGATGTGTCGGGTGTTGCCGAACACGGTGCGTCCTTTCTAGGTCC
>JAGRNP010000191.1 GCA_020440705.1 bacterium
TCAAGCACCTCAAGGAGAAGGTCGACGCGGGCGCCGACTACGTCGTGACCCAGATGTTCTTCGACAACGCCGACTACACGGCCTTCGTGCGCATGTGCCGCGAGGCGGGCATCGAGGTGCCGATCATCCCCGGCCTGAAGTTCATCGAGACCGAGCGCCATCTGACCACGTTGGCCAAGCACTTCCACGTCACCCTGCCGGACGAACTGGTCGACGAGGTGCAGGCCGCGCCGAAGCACGCCCGCGAGATCGGCCAGCGCTGGGGACGGCGGCAGGTGGAGGGGCTGCTCAACGCCGGCGCGCCCTGCATCCATTTCTACGTGATGAACGACGCCTCGAGCGTCGTGGAGACGGTCAAGGACCTCATCTGACCCCGCCCGGGAGGCCAGCGTGGGCACCGTCACCATCCTCGGGATCGCCCTGGCCCTGGCCATGGACGCCTTCGCCGTGTCCGTGGCCGCGGCCCTGGTCCTGCCCCGCGTCACGGGGCGCCATCTCTTCCGTTTCGGCTTCCACTTCGGCCTCTTCCAGGCGCTGATGCCCGTCCTCGGCTGGCTGGCCGGCTTGACGGTGCAGCGCTGGCTGGCGGCCGTCGACCACTGGATCGCCTTCGGTCTGCTCGGCGTGGTGGGCTGGCGCATGCTCCGGGAGGCCCGCCGCCCCGACGACGACGGGTTCGACCGGGCCGACCCCACCCGGGGCTGGAGCCTCGTCGCGCTCTCGGTCGCCACGAGCATCGACGCCCTCGCCGTGGGGCTCACCCTGGCCATGCTCGAGGTGCGGATCTGGTTCGCGGCGGCGATCATCGGCCTGGTGGCCGGCGGCCTCTCGGTGGCGGGCATGGTGCTGGGACGTCGGCTGGGCCGGGCGTGGGGGCCCCGGGTCGCCACGGCCGGCGGCCTCGTCCTCATCGGCCTGGGCCTGAAGATCCTCGTCGAGCATCTGACGGCCTGAGGGCCGGGCTGGCGGCACTCTCCGTTGATTGTTAATCTGATGACAGGTGCGGCGCCGGCCGGGGCGGGGACCTGGTGCGGCGGGCCGCCCCGAAGGAGGGTGCCATGTCCGGACTCCTGACCGAACGACTCATCCAGCGCCAGATCAACCACTGGAACCGGCTGCGCGAATTCCTGCCGGCGCGCGACGCGTCAAGGCCGGTCGCGCGGGGGCCGGTGATCACCGTGTCGCGTCAGGCCGGGGCGGGCGGGCGCACCCTGGCCGAGAACCTGGCCGAACGGCTGGGGCTCGCCCTGCACGACCGCTCGCTGGTCGAGCAGGTGGTGCGCCGGGAGAAGCTCGCGCCGGCAATGGTCGCCAGGCTCGACGAGCAGGCCCTGAGCGAAGCCGATCTCTGGGTGCAGGGCGTGCTGCGCCAGCGGATCTTCATGCGGGAGCAGTACCGGCAGGCCCTGACCGAGGTCGTCGAGGAGGTGGCCCGCGGCGGCCATGTCGTCTTCCTCGGCCGCGGGGCGAACATGGTGCTGGGCATGCGGGCCGACCTGCGGATCCGGCTCGTGGCCGGACCCGGACGGCGGGCCGACCGGTTGGGCCGGCGCCTGGGGCTGACCGCCGCGGACGCCTGCGCCCTGCGCGACGACACCGACGCCCGGCGCGACGAGTTCGTGCGCCGGCTCTTCGGCTGCGACCCGGCCGATCCCACGGCCTTCGACCTGGTCCTCAACACCGACCGCCTCGACGCCGACGCCGTGGTGGAGAACGTCATGCTGGGCCTGCTCGCCGTCGTCGCCGGGGAGCGGACGCGCGTCGAGACGGCCTGAGCAGGGCCGCCCGAACGAACCGGCCGTCCGGGCCGCGGCCCATGCCGCGCCCCGGGGCCGCTAGTCGCAGGGCCAGGCGCCGCCGTCCCAGCGGCCCGCACGGAACGGCATGTCCACCGTGGCGGTGAACTCGACGTCGCCGTTCTCGGTGAAGGTGTACACGTTGCCGACGAAGCGGCCTTCCATCGCGTCGAGGGTGTGCATCGTGATGACCGCGCTCACGCCCGTGAGGCTGTTCTCCTCGTCCCACACGCCCTGCCAGGTGCGGCCGCCGACGACCAGCGCGAGGCTCGCCTTGCAGGTCGCCGTCTCGCCGGGCGCCGGCGCGGGCGAGTCCTCGAAGCCCCCGATGGTCGCCGTGACCACGTCGCTGCTGTCGTTGCCGATGTCGATGAAGAACTGGTAGAACCAGCCGCCGAAGTCGGAAACGAGGTACGCGATCTGCGACGTGTGCAGCTCCCAGTAGAGGGATCCGCTGGCCACGAGGTCGGCCCGGCAGTTGCAGGTCGACACCTCGACGCGGGCGGTGTCGAACACGTCCTCGTGGCCGACGATGCTCGCCCGGATGAGGGCGTTGCTCGTGCCGGCGGACAGCGACTGGTAGAGTCCGTTCTGGTCGATGCTGCCGTACCCCTCGACCTTCTCCCACAACACGTCGTAGGGCGCTCCCTCGGCCGGCCCGAAGACCTCGGCCGTGAACTGCAGCGTCTCGCCCGGATTGATGCAGTCGAAGTTGGGCGTGACGAAGATCCGGAACGAGTCCTCGTAGGCCACGCGGACGGTGGCGTAGCGGGCGGGCACGCCGTCGGCGCGGGCGCCGTTCCGCGACAGCGACTCGACGATGACGTTGAAGGGGTAGTCGTCCGGCGAGGTCGGCGTCTTCAGCGGCCGGGTGCCGGCGTCGTTGGTGTCCCAGCCGGTGCCGTCGTCCCAGGTGCCGTTGCCGGGCGACCAGCGCAGGGTCGTCAGGTCGGCGTTGGTGATGGTCGTGGTGATGTTCACGGTCTCGCCCGGCTGCGAGACGACCACGCTCGCCGGCGTGGCGGTGACGACGATCTCCCGCACGAGCATGTTCGTGTCGACGTGGATCTCGCGTCCGCCGAACTGCGTCGGCTGGGCGCCGACGCGCAGCACGTCCGGACCGGCCTGGTTGGGCCGCGCCTCCTGGCCCGGGATGTCGACGTCGAAGCGGTGCTGCAGGGCCGCCGCCGTGCAGTACAGGGGGCTGGAGATGTCGACGGTCCAGTCGCGGGGACAGAACTCGATGATGCCCGTGCCGTCGAAGAGCTGGCCCGCCCCGGCGCTGATCCCCAGGGCGTAGGCGTCGCGCAGGATGTCGCTGTCCAGGACTTTGGCCTTCTCGGCGACGGACAGGTAGGCGCCCAGCGCGTTGACGATGGTCTGGGCGACGGACTTGTCGGCGGTCCAGCCGGTCGACGATGCGGTGACCATGACGTCCGACCAGGTGGCGGCCTCCTCGGAGTCCTCGTTGAAGGCGTTGGGACCGACGATGGCGCTGAGGGACGTGAAGCGGCTGGGCAGCGTGCCGGCCACGAACTGGGTCGCGGCCTGGACCACGCCGATGCCGACGCCGGCCACCGCCGCCGGACCGCCGACGACGGGCATGCCGCCCAGCGCTCCGAGGGCGCGGCCGCCGTTGACGAGGATCCGCCCGGCGTCGGACGCGGGGTCGGCCCCGAAGGCGGCCACGGCCGAACGGGTCATGGCGATGGAGAGTTCGGGCGCGGTCTCGATGTCGGGCCCGACGGTGAAGCACTTGGCGGGGTCGCGCCCGGCGGGGAAGGCCAGCACGGCGGGATCCGCGGGCCACTCGGCGACGGCCGCGTCCACCAGGCCGGCCAGGTCGAAGTACCCGAACACGCGGTCGAGCAGCTCCAGATCCGGCGCCGAGAGCACGCCCGCGCCGTCGGCGGCCAGTTCCGTCAGGTCGGCCGAGGGGTCGTCGGCGTCGAGGTACTCCTGGGCCAGCTTCAGGGACAGCAGACCGGGCGCCACCGCGGCGGCGTCCATGGCCTTCAGTTCGGCGATGGAGGTGCCCCCGAAGGCCGCCCGCTGCTCCACGTAGGCGCGCAGGCTGGCGACGGTCGCCGCGAACGCTCCCGGCGCCGCGGGCAGGGCGCCCAGGGTGAGCGCCTGCTCGTCGCTCTGGTCGGTCCCGTCGCTGACCCGGATCCGCACCGCCCCGCCCGCGTTGGGCGTCACCGGATGCAGGGGAGCCGGGAAGAACCAGCCGTCGGCGTCGTGGTCGAGGGGGAAGGTCACGTCTTCGGCCCCGTCGGCCCGGACGATCACCAGGTAGGGCAGGGAGTCGGCGGCCGCCTTGGCCGCCGGCAGTCCGGTCACGCCCACCCGGCCGAGACTCGTCGCCGCCGACACGTCCAGGGTCGCCCCCGCCACGTCGGGCGCGGGGGGATCGGCGGGCGTGTCGGAATCGCCCCCGCAGCCGAAGAGGAGCAGGGCGGCGGTCAGGGCGGCGAGGCCGCGGGTCAGGAGCTGGGGGCGGGTCATGGGGGGATCTCCCTCGGCGTGGGTGATGGAAACAGGATCAAAAGTGTATCATATCGCTGCCGATCCTGCCGCGCCGAAGAGGGGCGCCGCGAAACGGAGACCAGTCGGGGCCGGATTTCTGCTACGATGACCGTTCGTATCGCCTCCGGCCACCACGACGGGAGATCCCATGCCTCGCTCCGTGCGTTTCCTGCCGATCCTGAGCCTGCTGCTGGCCGTCGCCGCCGTCCAGGGCGCCGCAGCCGCCCCGGAGGCGCTTCCGGCGCAGACGCCCCACGGCGTCCTGCTCGACCGGACCCTGCCCCTGGCGCACCTGGAGGACCTAGCCGGCACCGCCGCCGCGGCTCCGGCCGTGGACCTGGCGCGCTGGCGCCAGGCGGTCCACGAGCTGCGGCGGGCGGCCGAGAGCCCGCTGGCCTGGCCGGCCCCGCGCGACCTGG
>JAGRNP010000192.1 GCA_020440705.1 bacterium
TCCTCGCCGAGCACCGAGAAGGCGAAGTCGGTGTGCGACTCGGGCAGGAAGCTGAACTTGTTCTGGCTCTGCCCGGGACCGAGGCCGGTCAGGCCGCCGGCGCCGAGCCCGATCAGCGACTGGTCGACCTGGTAGCCGAACGAGCCGCCCTTCAGGCCCTGCAGCAGCTGGTCGGCGCGCAGGCGCACCTTGTACGAGAACACGTAGCCGAGCACGGCGATGACGGGCGCCACGCCCACCAGGCGCAGCAGCCAGCGCTCGCTGGTGCCGGTGGCGAAGAGGATCACCAGGGTCACGCCCACCGTCACCATGACGTTGCCGTAGTTCGGCTGCAGGGCCAGCAGCACCAGCAGCGGCAGCGGCCCGAGGGCCAGGGCCACCGCGAGCTCGCGCGTCTGCAGCTTCACGCCGCGGCGCACGCGGGTCAGGCGTTCGGCGAGGAAGACGATCATGGCGATCTTGGCGAACTCCACCGGCTGGAAGCGGAAGCCGGCGATGGTGACCCAGCGGTTGATGGTCTCCTGGCCGGACGCGTCGACGCGGGTCGTGAAGAGGGTCAGGCCGACCAGCCCGTAGGCGAGGCCGAGCACGACGAGGTTCGCCCACGGCAGGCGGTAGCGCCGGTAGTCGAAGTGCATGAGCGCGAACATGGCCACCAGGCCCGCCCCGATCATGACGGCGTGCCGGACGATGACGTACCACGGCCCGATCAGCGAGCGGCTGGCGAGGGTCGTGGAGCTGCCGGCCCCGAAGACGACGATGCTGCCGAGGAAGATGAGCATGCCGGCGGCCAGGAGCAGGCCCCGGTCGGCGTGTTCGATGGTGCCCGCGAATCCGCGCAATGTCCGGTTCATGTCCGACCCTCCGTGGTCCGGTCCATGGGTCGCCGCGCCGGGCGGCGTCGTCGATGGGACGGAGCGGCGCCGTCGCCTCAGCCCCGGGGCACCGCCCCGGCGGCCAGGGCCGCGGCCGTGAAGGCCCGCCCCCGCTCCCTGTAGTTGGCGAACATGTCGAAGCTCGCGCACGCCGGGCTCAGCAGCACCGCCGCGTCGGCCCCGTCCGGGCCCGTGGCCAGGTCCGCCGCCAGGGCGACGGCCGCGGCCATGTCCCGGGCCGCGGTGGTGGGCACGGCCCCCGCGAGGGCGGCGCCGATGGCCGGTCCTTCGGCCCCGATCAGCACCACGTGGCGCACCGCGCCGAGCACGTCGCGCAGCGGGGCGTAGTCCTCGCCCTTGCCGCTGCCGCCGGCGATGAGCACGACCTCGCCGGCGAAGCCGTCCAGGCCCGCGCACACAGCATGGACGTTGGTCGCCTTCGTGTCATTGATGAATTTCACGCCGCCCCGCGTGGCGACCCACTCGTGCCGGTCGGGCAGGCCCGGGAAGTCGGCCAGGCCGGCGGCGAGGGCCTCGCGCGGCAGTGAGAGGGCGGTGCCGATGGCGGCCGCAGCCAGGGCGTTCTGCAGGTTGGGCGGCGACTGCTGCGCCAGGTCGGCCAGCGGCAGCAGCGCCTCCTCGCCGAGCACGAGGAAACCGTCGCGGTAGTGGACGTCGGCCCCTTCGGCCCGCTCGCCGAAGAGCAGGCGGCGGCCGGCCGTGGGCCACGACCGCGCCTCGCGGCACCCGGCGCCGGTCACGAAGGTGCCGCCGGCGGGGATGCGTGCGGCCAGGATGCGCTTGGCGGCGTAATAGGCGGCCAGGTCGGGGTAGCGATCCAGGTGGTCCGGCGCCAGGTTCAGCACCGCGCCGACCTCGGGCGCGAAGGTGCGCATCGTCTCGAGCTGGAAGCTGCTCGTCTCGATGACGGCCACGGCGTCGGCGGAGAGCTCCTCGGCCACGTCGGCCAGGGGCCGCCCCACGTTGCCGAGGGCGCGGCCGTCCAGGCCCGCGGCCCGCACGAGGTGCGCCACCAGTTCGGTGGTGGTCGTCTTGCCGTTGGTGCCGGTGATCGCCACGAGGCGGGCCCGCGTGAAGCGCGACGCGAGTTCGAGCTCGCCGACCAGCGGCACGTCGACGGGCAGGGCGGCCAGGCGCGGATGGTCGGTCGGCACGCCCGGACTGACGACCACGAGCGCCGGCCGGGCGGCGGGCGCACCGGCATCGGGCCAGTCGCCGCCGGTGAGAACCTCGTCGAAAGCCCCGGGTGCCAGTCGGCTCAGGCCTTCGCGTTCCCACCGGCGGCGGACCGTTGCGCTGTCGGCGTCGTCGATGCCCAGGACCCGGGCCCCCTGCCGGCGCAGCAGACCGCCGGCCGCGCAGCCGCTGCGCGCCAGGCCCACCACCCAGCAGGTCCGTCCCGCGAACTCGGACGCCATGATCCCCTCTACTGCAGCTTGATCGACGACATGCCCAGCAGCAGCAGCAGCACGCCGATGATCCAGAAACGCACGACGACCTGGGTTTCCGACCAGCCCGTCAGCTCGAAATGATGGTGCAGGGGCGCCATGCGGAAGAGCCGCTTGCCGCCCGTGCGCTTGAACCACGTCACCTGGGCCATGACGGACAGGGCCTCGGCCACGAACATGCCGCCGATGACCACGAGCAGGAATTCCTTCTTCACCAGGATCGCCACCGTGCCGAGGGCCCCGCCGAGGGCCAGGCTGCCCGTGTCGCCCATGAAGATGCGGGCCGGGTGGGCGTTGAACCACAGGAAGCCGATGCCCGCCCCCACCACCGCGGCGCAGTACACCGTCAGTTCGCCCGCCTCCGGCAGATTCAGCAGGTTCAGGTAGTCGGCGAAGACCGCGTGGCCCGTGAGGTAGGCGATCACCGCATAGCCCGCGAAGGCCAACGAGCTGAGGCCGATGGCCAGGCCGTCCAGGCCGTCGGCGAGGTTCACCGCGTTGCTGGTGCCGGTGACGACCAGGATCACCAGCGGGATGTAGAACCAGCCCCAGTTGATGAACACGTCCTTGAGGAAGGGCACGCTGGTGTGGGCCACGAAGTCGCCGTTCCCGCCGAAGTACAGGATCGAGCCGAGGATCAGGCCGTAGCTCACCTGCCCCACCAGCTTGAAGCGCCCGATCATGCCCTTGGGCCGCTTCTTGACCACCTTCAGGTAGTCGTCGATGAACCCGATGACGCCCATCCACACGGTGCCCAGCAGGGCGAGCAGCACCATCCGGTTCGAGAGGTCGGCCCAGAGCAGGGTCGGGATCACGATGGCCGTCAGCACGAGCACGCCGCCCATGGTCGGGGTGCCGGACTTCTTCTGGTGGTGCTGCGGACCGTCGGTGTCGATGGTCTCGCCGATCTGCATCTGCTCGAGCTTGCGGATCACCCAGCCGCCGAAGATGAAGCTGATCAGCAGGGCCGTCACCGTCGCGTAGGCCGAACGGAAGGTGATGTACTTGAAGACGTTGAACAGGGCGTAGTGCTCGCTCAACGGGAACAGGAGGTGGTAGAACATGGCCTCGTGCCTCAGTTTCCGTTCGAGGGATCCCCGGGCTCGGCCGCGGCCAGCAGGGGCAGGATCCGTTCCATGGCCGCGCTGCGCGACCCCTTGACCAGGATGCGGTCGCCCGGCGCCGTGTGCGCCAGCACCCAGGCGGCGGCCTCGTCGACCGACGCGCAATAATGGGCGGTGCCTCCCGCCGCGTCAAAACCTTGACCCAGGGGTCGGGCCTGTTCGCCCACCGCCACGAGCACCGGCACGCCCGCTTCGTGCAGGGCCGCGCCGGTCTCCCGGTGCAGGGTCGCGGCGTCCGGACCGAGCTCGGCCATGTGCCCGAGGACCGCCACCGCCGCGCCGCCGCCGGGCAGCGCGAGCAGGGCGCGGCCCGCAGCGACCATGCTGCCCGGGTTGGCGTTGTAGGCGTCGTCGAGCACGGTGCGCCCGGCCAGGGTGGTCACGGCGCCGCGGTGGGGGCTGGCGGCGAAGGCCCCGAGGCCGCGGCGCAGGTCGTCGTCGGCCAGGCCCAGGCCGCGGGCGGCCAGGATCGCGGCCGCCAGGTTGCAGCCGTTGTGCTCGCCGGGCAGGGGCACCGGCCAGTCGGCGCCGTCCAGGGTCAGCACCGGGCCCTCGGCGCCGGTGCGCCAGGACCAGCGGTGGTCGCCCGCCGTCCGGCCGAGGGTCGCCACCGGCGAGCGGGCGCGCGCGCACCAGGCCTCGAAGCCGGGACTGTCGGCGTTGAGCACCGCCAGGCCGTCGGCGGGCAGATGGTCGAGCAGTTCGCCCTTGCCCGTGATGATGTCCGCCAGCGATCCGAATTCGGCCAGGTGCGCCGGCGAGGCGTTGGTGATGACCCCCACCCGGGGCCGGGCCAGGCCGGCGAGGCGGTCGATGTCGCCCACGGCCGAGGCCCCCATCTCGATCACCGCGAAGCGGTGCTCCGGGCGCAGGCCCAGCAGGGTCACCGGCAGGCCGAGGTCGTTGTTGAAGTTGCCGGCGGTGGCCCACGTGGGGCCACCGCCTCCCAGCAGGGCGGCCAGGAGATCCTTGGTCGTGGTCTTGCCGTTGGTGCCGGTCACGCCGGCCACGGCCACGGGAAGAGCGGCGCGCCACGCGCTGGCCAGGGCGGCCAGGGCCTCACGCGGGCGCGCGCTGAGCAGAACCGCGGCGCCGGCCGCCGCGGGCTGGCCGACGAGGGGGTCGTCCCCGTCGGTGAGGTCGGTCAGGACGGCGCCCCCGCGCGCCAGCCAGGCGGGCGCGAAGCG
>JAGRNP010000193.1 GCA_020440705.1 bacterium
CCCGGCGGCCCGCGCCAGGCGATCCCCGTCGCCGTGGTCCCGGCCTTCAGCGGCGAGATCGCCAGCTACTACAAGGCCACCGCGACCCTCGAACCCGAGAAGCAGGCCGAGGTCCTGTCCCGCGTCACCGGCGTCGTCGAGAAGCTGCACGCCGAGGAGGGCGACCAGGTCGCCGCCGGCGATCCGCTCCTGTCCATCGACAACGACGAGTACGCCCTGCGCGTGCAGCAGGCGGCGGCCGCCACGGCGAACCTGCGTTCGCGCTTCGAGCGGCTCGAGGCCATGAAGAAGGAGGAGCTGGCCACGGAAGAGGAGTACCAGGCCGCCCGCAGCGACCTGGCCAGCGCCGAGGCCGACGAGGGCCTCGCCCGCCTGAACCTGGGCTACACCACCGTGCGCGCGCCCTTCGCGGGCCGCGTCACCGCCCGCCTCGTCGATCCGGGCCAGGCCGTGTCGGTCAACACGCCGCTGTTCTCCATGGCCGATTTCGACCCGCTGCTCGCGCGGGTGCACGTGCCCAGCCGCGAGTTCAACAAGCTCCGGCGCGACCAGCTCGTCGACCTCGTGCTCGACAGCGACGGCACCCGCCTGCAGGGGCGCATCAAGCTCATCAGCCCGGTCATCGACCCGGCCAGCGGCACCATCAAGCTCACCGTCGAGGTGCCCGACTACCCGGCCGACACGCGTCCCGGCGACTTCGCCGAGGTGCAGATCGTGACCGAGCTGCGCCAGGGGGCGACCCTGGTGCCGCGGGCCGCGGTCATCACCGACAAGGGCGAGACCGTGGTCTACGTCGCCGCGCCCGGCGACGACGGCGTCAGCGCCGAGCGCCGCGTGGTCGCCGTGGGCTTCACCGACGACGACAACGCCCAGATCCTCGACGGGCTCGCCGTGGGCGAGTCGGTGGTCACCAAGGGGCAGCGCTCGCTCCAGCACGGCACGCCGCTGAAGGTGCTCGAGGGCGAAGGGCCGCTGGTGGCGCGCGACGGCGCCGGCCAGGCCGGCGAGAGCCGCAAGCGCGGCGGGCAGCGGGCCGAAGGGACGTCCCACTGATGCGCTCGTTCATCGACGTCGCGGTGCGCCGCCGGGTGAGCGTGGTCATGGCCGCCCTGGCGGTCATCGCGTTCGGCATCGTGGCCTACGACCGCCTCTCCCTCGAGCTCTTCCCCGACATCACCTACCCCAGCCTCACGGTGCAGACCGAGTTCCCGGACACGGCCCCCCAGGAGGTCGAGAACCTCGTCACGCGCCCGGTCGAGGAGGCCGTCGGCGTGCTGCGCGGCCTGCAGACCATCCACTCGGTCTCGCGGGCGGGCATCTCCGAGGTCACCCTCGAGTTCGAGTGGGGCTCGGACATGGACCAGCTCTCCATGGAGGTGCGCGAGAAGCTCGACCGCCTGCTGCTGCCCGAGGAGACCACCGACCCGGTGGTGCTGCGCTTCGACCCGAGTCTCGAACCCATCGTGCGGCTGGCGCTGTCAGCTCCGGAGAGCGGCCCGGCCGAGGGCGCCGACCTGCAGGCCATGCGCCGGCTGGCCGACAAGCAGATCAAGCAGGACTTCGAGACCCTCAAGGGCGTGGCGGCGGCCCAGATCAAGGGCGGCCTCGAGGAGGAGATCCAGATCGACGTCGACCAGAACCGCCTTGCGGCCCTGGGCATCACCATCGACGAGATCCGCGCCACCGTCGGCGTCAGCAACGTGAACCTGCCCGGCGGCGCCCTGCGCGGCGAGGACAGCCAGTACCTGATCCGCACCATCAACGAGTTCCGCAGCACCGAGGAGATCGCCGACCTGATCATCCGGCAGGACGGCAACGCGACGGTGCGCCTGCGCGAGGTCGCGACCGTCACCTGGGGCAGCAAGGAGCGCGAGGAGATCACGCGCGTCGGCGGCCGCGAGTCGGTCGAGGTGTCGATCTTCAAGGAGGGCGACGCCAACACCGTCTCGGTGGCGCGCCTGCTGCAGCAGCGTCTGGCCGAATGGCAGGACGGCAAGCTGCCCGCAGGTCACGAGCTGACGGTGCTCTTCGAC
This sequence comes from bacterium, assembly GCA_020440705.1. Lineage (NCBI taxonomy): Bacteria > bacterium. The sequence continues at coordinate 2,034 of JAGRNP010000193.1, forward strand.
CAGTCCCACTTCATCAAGCAGGCCATCGACGAGGTGCGCGGCGCGGCGCTGATCGGCGGCGTGCTGGCGGTGCTGGTGCTGCTGGTCTTCCTGCGCGACCTGCGCAGCACCCTGATCATCGCCACCTCGATCCCGATCTCGGTCATCGCCACCTTCGTGGCCATGTACAAGCTCGACATCAGCCTGAACATCATGTCCCTCGGCGGACTGACCCTCGGCATCGGCATGCTGGTCGACAACTCGATCGTCGTGCTCGAGTCCATCTTCCGCAAGCGGCAGCTGGGGGCGAGCCTCTTCCGGGCGGCGGTCGACGGCAGCACCGAGGTGGCCGCCGCGGTGGTGGCCTCGACCCTGACCACCGTGGCCGTCTTCCTGCCCATCGTCTTCGTCGAAGGCGTGGCCGGGCAGCTCTTCCGCGACCAGGCCCTGACCGTGTCGGTCTCCCTGATCGCCTCGCTGATCGTGGCGCTCACCCTGATCCCCATGCTGAGCGCGGCCGGCTCGCGCCTGCCCCTGAAGCACGAGCGCGACGGGGAAGGGGCCGCCGCGGGGGGCACCGAGGAGGAGGTCACCGCCCTGGAAACGGGCCCGGCGCGCTTCACCCTCGGCTGGTTCTCCGCCCTGTACGACGGCTTCCTCAAGGCGGCCATCGCGCGCTCGGCGCTGACGCTGGTCATCGCCTTCGGGCTCTTCTTCGCCTCGGTCTACGGCATCCGTTTCCTGGGCACCGAGCTCATTCCGCAGCTCTCGGAAGGCGAGTTCTTCTTCGAGGTGAACCTGCCCGAGGGCGCTTCGCTGGCCGCCACCGACCGCACGGTCCAGCAGATGGAGGAAGCCGCGGCCGCCGAGCCCGGCATCGCGAAGTTCTACGCCACGGTGGGCAGCCGGCTCGCCTCCGGCGGCATGGCCGTCAACACGAAGGCCGAGAACCTGGCCCAGCTCAACTTCGTCATGGCCGACCGCGGCGACGACGCCGGTGAGCTGAAGGCCGCCGACGACCTGCGCGCCGCCTTCGTCGACCTGCCCGACCTGGAGATCAAGTTCGGCCGGCCGTCGTACTTCTCCCTCAAGACGCCGGTCGAGGTCATCATCTACGGCGAGGACCTCACCGCCCTGCGCAACTACTCCCTCGAGGTGGCCCGCGCCCTGGAGGGCGTGCCCGGCCTGGTCGACGTGCGCTCGTCCCTCGAGGCCGGCAACCCGGAGCTGCAGGTCGTCTTCGACCGCGACCGTCTGGCCTCGCTGGGGCTGGACATGGGCGTGCTCTCCGAGACCCTGAAGAACCGCGTGCTGGGCGTGGTGCCGACCCGCTTCCGCGAGGCCGACCGCCAGATCGACATCCGCATCCGCAACCGGGAGGAGGACCGCCAGTCGGTGCAGGACGTCCGCAACCTCGTCATCCCCGGCGCCGACGGCACGCCCCTGCGCCTGATGAGCGTGGCCTCGGTCACCGAGGCCCGCGGCCCCGCCGAGATCCACCGCCTGCAGCAGCAGCGCGCCGCCGTGGTCTCGGCCAACCTCGAGGGACGCAGCCTCGGCGCCGCCATGGCGGACGTGCAGGCGGCCGTGGCCGACCTGCCCCGCACCCCCGGCCTGAGCACCGAGCTGGGCGGCCAGAACCAGGAGATGGAAACCAGCTTCAACAGCCTGCGCTTCGCCATCGGCCTGGCCATCTTCCTGGTCTACCTGGTCATGGCCGCCACCTTCGAGAGCTTCCTGCACCCGTTCCTGGTGCTCTTCACCATCCCGCTGGCCCTGGTCGGCGTGGTGGCGGGGCTGTGGCTCACCGGGACGACGATCACGGTCATCGTGCTCATCGGGACGATCATGCTGGTGGGCATCGTGGTGAACAACGCCATCGTGCTCATCGACACGGTCAACCGCCTGCGCCGGGCCGGCGTGGCCAAGCGCGACGCGGTGATCAAGGCCGGGCATCTCCGCCTGCGGCCCATCCTGATGACCACGCTGACGACGATCCTGGGCCTGCTGCCCATGGCCCTCAGCTGGGGCGAGGGCGCCGAACTGCGGGCGCCCCTGGCCATCACCGTGGCCAGCGGCCTGCTCCTGAGTACCTTGTTGACTCTGGTGGTGATCCCGGCGGCGTACATCCTGGTGCCGTCGCGCATCGACGCGGAGACGGCCCCCGCCGCGTCCGCCACCGAAAGGGTGTGATCGCGTGACCCTGCCCGAACTCGCCATCAAGCGCCCCGTCACCACCCTGATGGTGCTCGTGAGCATCATCGTGCTGGGACTGGTGGCCCTGGCGCGCCTGCCCCTGGCCTTCATGCCGGACATCGTCGAGCCCGAGCTCTTCGTGCAGCTGCCCTACCAGAACGCCTCGCCCGAGCAGGTCGAGCGCATGATCGTGCGCCCCGTGGAGGACGCCCTCGGCTCGGTGCGCGGCCTGAAGACCATGTGGTCGAACAGCGGCAGCGACGGCGGCCGGGTGCGCCTGGGCTTCGCCTGGTCGCAGAACATGTACCTGGCCCGCACCGAGGTGTGGGAGCGCATCGACCGCATCCGGGGCGAGCTGCCCGAC
>JAGRNP010000194.1 GCA_020440705.1 bacterium
CAAGATGTTGGTCCGCAGACCCGCCGGCCGTCCCCTCGACTGCCGTTCCATTCCAACCAGACCGCCGAAGATCATCGCGATCAGAATCCTCAAGACGAACACGCTGTCGCCTCTCATCGAGTCCAGCAATTGCTCCACGTAGTCCTCCTTTCGAGTTGATCAAAATTATCCATTTGTTGTACCGCTGGCGGAAAGGGGAGGCAAGGTCGAAAATGTGAGGATCCCCATCGGTACGAGTCAATCGATGGGAGTCCCGAGCACGGCGATACCGGTACCCGCTTTCCGTATCCGACGCCATCGCAGCTTGAGGCATTGGACGAGTGGATAATGATCATGGAATCCCAGAGATCAGGACGGCCCCGCCCGGGAACCGGATTCTTCGGGGCTGCGGGAGACTTGACCCCGCGAGTCCCTGCTCGGCCCGATCCCGACCAGCACCATGGCCGTCCCCCTGCCCTCGAAGGTCAGCGGAATGACCTCGATTTCGCGTAGGGAGTCTCTCTGTTGGACTTCACAACGGGTCCCCGCTACCAATACAGAGGAATCCCTGATGCCCGCGAGGGTATCAGGGATTCCCTTTTTCCCCGCCGCGATCGGCGGGGGAAGGGAGGCCGCACGGCCATGACCCCAGCTGACAAGAACGCCGCCCACTCCGCCCCCGCCCGGCCAGGCAAGTCGTGGGCCAAGAGGTTCTGGCGCGCCTTCTGGATCGCCTTCCTGGCCGCCTCGCTCGCCTACGCCTGGTACTCGTTCTACGCGCCCGCCAACGACGTGGCCTGGGCCGACGACCTCGACGCCGCCCGCTCCGCCGCCGTGGCCGCCGACCGGCCCATGATGCTCTTCTTCACGGCGTCCTGGTGCTCGCCCTGCCGCATCATGAAGCGCGAGGTCTTCGCCGACGGCGCGGTCGCGCGGGCCATCAATGCCGGCGTCGTGCCGGTCATGATCCACGCCGAGGAGCCGGGCGCCGACGCGGTGTTCGAGCACTACCAGGTGGGGGGCACGCCGGTCACCATCTTCACCGACCCGCAGGGCGCGGTGATCGACTACGGGGTCGGGCGCATGGCCAAGGCCGAGTTCCTGGCGATGCTCGGGGGCCTGGACGCCCGCCGCGCCGCGTCGTCCCCCTAGCGGGGCGGCGCGCCGAAGGGACGGATCGCCTCTTTTTTTGCCCGGGCGATTGGTCTATGATGCCGGCTTCGACGCAGGCATCCCCCCGCAGCAAGGAACCGGACACATGGCAGAACCCCGCGGACAGTGGAGCGGCCGCCTCGGCTTCATCCTGGCGGCCACCGGCAGCGCCATCGGCCTGGGCAACCTCTGGAAGTTCCCTTACATCACCCACGAGAACAACGGCGGCGCCTTCGTGCTCGTCTACATCGCCTGCGTGGCCCTGGTCGGAGCGCCGATCATGATCGCCGAGATCCTCATCGGCCGGAAGACCCAGCTCAGCCCCGTCGGCGCGTTCCGCACCCTGGGCGAAGGCAAGCCCGGCGGCCGGGCCTGGAGCGCCCTCGGCTTCCTCGGCGTCATCGGCGGTTTCGTGATCCTCTCCTACTACGCGGTCGTGGCCGGCTGGACCATCCACTACACGGGCCTCGCCATCACGGGCGACCTGGCCCGCATGGCCGCCGAGCCCGGGGCCCTGGGCGCCTATTTCGGCGGCGAGTTCCTCGCCGATGGCGGCCAGCAGGTGCTCTACCAGGTGCTCTTCATGGCCCTGACCGTCGGCGCCGTGTTCTTCGGCGTGCAGGGCGGCATCGAGCGCGTGGCCAAGATCCTCATGCCGCTGCTCTTCCTGATCCTGTTCGGCCTGCTCATCTACGCCTCGACCACCAGCGGCTTCGGCGAGGCCCTGCGCTTCCTGTTCCGGCCCGACTTCCACACCCTCACCAAGGGCGCGGTGCTCGAGGCCCTCGGCCACAGCTTCTTCACGCTGAGCCTGGGCATGGGCGCCATGCTCACCTACGGCTCGTACATCGGGCGCGACATCTCGGTGCCCCGCGCGGCCCTGCAGATCTCGGCCCTCGACACCATCATCGCCCTGATGGCCTGCGTGATCATGTTCTCGATCATCAACACCTCGGGCATGGAGGTCACGAAGAGCGCGACGATCCTCTTCACCACCATCCCCACCGTGCTGGTGAAGCTGCCCGGGGCCGGCCTGCTCAACGCGTTCTTCTACGTGCTGATCGCATTCGCCGCCCTGACCAGCACCATCAGCCTGCTCGAGGTGGTCAGCAGCTACGCCATCGACGAGCTGGGCTGGACCCGCCACCGGGCGACGCTGACCATGGGCTCGGTGATCACCGTCTTCGGCGTGCTGAACGCCCTGAGCCTGGGCGGCAACGCGGCCCTGAGCGCCGTCAACCTGATCGGGCGGGAGTCGACGGCCGGCGTGTTCGGCACCATGGACTACCTGGCCAGCAACTGGATCCTGCCGGTGGGCGGGTTCCTGATCGCCATCTTCACCGGCTGGCTGCTCAGCCCGAAGCTGACCCGCTCGGAGCTCGAGGACGGCCACGGCCTGATGAAATCGTTCGGCGGCTGGCTCTTCCTGATCCGGTTCGTGGCGCCCCTGGCCGTGGGTGCCATCATCGTCAGCGTGATCCTGGGCAAGGAATACAACTGACATGCGCACGCGGATGGGCCTGCTCTACGGGACGCTGGTGGCCCTGCTGCTCGTGATGGGCGTCTGGTGGACGTACTTCCTGACCGGCGAGGCCAACGCCCAGGCCGAACTGCAGATCCAGAAGATGGCCACCGACCGTCTGCACGCCACGTTCCTGATCCAGGCCGACCCCCGCCTGCTCGACCGGCCCAACGACTTCCTCAGGCCTTCGTTCCCCCACCTCATCTTCACGCGCACCGCGCGCGGGGTCGACGTGCAGATCGACCCGGCGGTGCTGGCCCACATCGAGGCCAACGGGCGGGCCAAGCGCCGCATGTTCCTCTTCGAGGGGGTCTTCTTCCTGGCGCTGCTGGCCGGGGGCTCGGGGATCCTGGTCTACTCCTGGCGCTCGGAGGTGAAGTTCAAGCAGTCGCGCGAGCTCTTCCTCTCCGGCGCCACCCACGAGTTCAAGACGCCGCTGGCGAGCCTGCGGCTCTACACCGAGACCATGTGCCGGCAGGGTCTCGACGACGCGGCGCGCGAGCGCATCCGCGCCAACATGCTCGAGGACATGGTGCGGCTCGAGAACCTCGTCAACGACGTGCTCGCCCTCAGCGCCGGCGACGCCTTCGACCAGGGCCCCCTCGAGCGCCTCGACCTGGCCGAGGAGACGCGGCGCGTGCAGGACGACCTGACCCGCTTCGCCGCCGAGCGGGGCGCCGAGTTCGTGCTCGAGGCCGAGCCCGGGGCGGCCATCCTGGGCCACCGGCTCACCTACGCCCTGGCCCTGCGCAACCTGCTGGTGAACGCCGTCAAGCACAGTCCCGGGCCCGTGCGGGTCGTGATCAAGGTGCGCCGGGGGCGCCGCCACCACCGGGTCGTAGTGGGCGACAACGGGCCGGGCATTCCGCGGCGCTTGCAGGACAAGGTGTTCGAGTGCTTCTATAGCGGCACGCGCGAGGGGCGCAGCGGCGGGGCGGGCATCGGCCTGCATCTGGTGCGCCACAACGTCGAGAACCTGGGCGGACGCGTCGAACTGGTCAGCGAGGAGGGGCAGGGCAGCACCTTCACGATGATCCTGCCCGCCGCGGACGACGCCAACGGCTAGACGGGAGGACGGGACATGAAGCGGCGCATCCTGGTCGTCGAGGACGATGCCCACCTGGCCGACGGCCTGCGCATCAACCTCGAGCTCGAGGGCTACGAGCCGGTGCTCGCACCGAGCGCCGAGGAGGGCCGCGACGTGTGGCGGCGCGGCGGCATCGACCTGATCCTGCTCGACGTGATGCTGCCCGGCATGGACGGCTTCGCCTTCTGCCGCCTCGTGCGCGAGGAGGGCGACCGGGTGCCGATCCTCTTCCTCACCGCCCGCACCGCCGGCCAGGACCGCATCAAGGGTCTCGACGAGGGCGGCGACGACTACATCGCCAAGCCCTTCGAGCTGAATGAACTGCTCGCGCGCATCAAGTCGCTCTTCCGGCGGCAGGACTGGTTCCGCGGCCGCGAGGCGCCCCGGACCCTGCGCATCGGCCAGGCCGAGATCAACCTGCGCGGCTACCAGGCGGTCACGCCCGACGGCACGGTGACCCTCAAGGAGAAGGAGGTCATGATCCTGCGCCTGCTGAGCGAGCACGTGGGCGAGCCGGTCGACCGCGAGACCATCCTCGACCGGGTGTGGGGCTTCGGGGCCTATCCGACCACCCGCACCGTCGACAACTTCATCCTCTCCTTGCGCAAGATCGTCGAACGCGACCCGCGCAAGCCCGAGCACCTGCTCACCGTGCACGGGGTCGGCTACCGTCTCGAACTCGAACCAGGCAGGGACGCCTGATGGGCGCGCCGGGCGAACGGCTGCAGCGCCTGACCGCCC
>JAGRNP010000195.1 GCA_020440705.1 bacterium
CCGGCGGTGATCTACGACCGCCGCTCGGCCGGCAGCCGGGCCTATTTCGACTTGGCGGACGAACTCGTGAATCGTTACTGTAGCGGGACCGGGCCCGACGATTCCCTCGTCGAGGCCATGCTCGGATCCATGACCCGGAGCCTCGGCGCGCAGCGCCCCACACGTGAGGCGACTGCCGATTCCGATTTCGACTCCCTCGTGCTGCAGGACGGCCCCCACTCGCCGGAGATGGTCTCCCTCGACGACCTGCTCGCCGAGGAGGAGAGCGGCCAGGGCCGCGACGAGGACGACTGGGAGGAAGGGTACTGGACGGGCGATCTGGGCGGCCCGAGCCGCCTGAACTGACGACCCCGCGCGGCACGCGGGGTTCCACCGCCGGACCCCGCGGAGGTCACAGCGTGACGGCCAGCACCATGCAAGCCCTCGTCTACGACAAGTCCAGCATGCCCTGGGACCAGACCCGGGGCTTCCAGAAGGCCGAGATGCCCGCCCCCACCCTCGCGGGCGAGGGCAACGCCGAGAACGTCATCATCAAGGTGATCTACTCCGGCTTCTGCGGCAGCGACCGCGGCATCTGGAACCGCACCGCCTTCAAGGGCATGATCTTCGACAGCCTCAAGCGGGAGCAGGCCACGACCCGCATCATCGGCCACGAGATGGTCGGCGAGGTGGTCGAGGTCGGCCGCAAGGTGCCCGCGCGCTTCGGCATCAACGTCAAGGACATCGTCTCCGCCGAGAGCCACATCATCTGCGGCTCGTGCTACCAGTGCCGCATCGGCCAGACCCACATCTGCAGCCAGGACACGATCATCGGCATCGGCCGCGACGGCTGCTTCGCCGAGTACATCAAGCTGCCGGCCAACGTGCTGTGGCTCACCGACCCGCGGCGCATCCGCATGAAGGTGGCCGCCGTGCAGGAGCCCTTCGGCAACGCCGTCCACGCCTGCACCAAGGCCGACCTGCGCGGCAAGTCGGTGGCCGTGTTCGGCTGCGGCACCATCGGGCTCTTCGTGATCATGGTCGCCCGCGCCCTCGGCGCCACCCGCGTCATCGGCGTCGAGCCCAACGCCCGCAACCAGGAGATGGCCCGCCTGCTCGGCGCCGACGAGGTGATCCCCGTCGACATGTCGCGCGGCGGCAAGAACGGCTGGGGCGCCGACAAGCAGCTCGTGGCCGACGTGCGCGCCGCCTTCGACGGCATCGGCGCCGACGTCTCCATGGAGATGGCCGGCTTCAACAGCAGCGTCAACAACGCCATCCAGAGCACCCGCCGCGGCGGCGAGGTCGTCCTCTTCGGCCTCAAGCAGGGCAACTTCCACATCCAGGCCTTCGACCGCGTGATCGTCAACGGCCTGACGCTGCACGCGGTCATCGGTCGCCGGATCTTCGAATCCTGGTATATTACCCGGAACCTCCTGGAGGACCGCAGCAACGGCATCCAGGACCGGATCGCGGACGTGATCCTCGGCGGCGGCGACGACGCGGTCGTCCACATCGCCGACTTCACGCCCGAGAGCTTCGCGAAGACCCTGGATGCGTGGCCCAAGCCGCTCATCCAGTTCTAAGACTTGCCGGAGGTCCCGATGCGCGTCTCGATCGAGTACTGCAAGGTTTGAAACTACGAGCCCCGCGCCGCCGGTCTGGCGGGCGCCCTGCGTGACCGTTACGGCGTCGACCCGCAGCTGATCGCCTCGAGCGGCGGCGTGTTCGAGGTCGAGGTCGACGGCGACCTCATCTTCTCCAAGAAGGCCGAGGACCGCTTCCCCACCGACGGCGAGATCTTCGCCGGCATCGACGCCCGCGGCTGAAACGAGCCGCCCCCCATGGCGACGGCCGGACCCCCCGAGGGGTCCGGCCGTTGTCGTTCCGCCGCGCCCGGCATGAAAAAGGGACCCCCGGGCGACACGGTTGGCCAAGGGGGAGACCAAACGGGTGTCGCCGGGGGTCCCGATGCGGGGCCCCGCGCCGCGGACGGCTACCGGCCGCGTTCCTTCTGCCGCGCCAGCTCCCGACGCAGCTCTCGCATCTCGGCCTTGAGGTCGTCCAACTCCTGGCGCAGTTCGGCTTCCGGCGCCGTGTCCCGGCGGTCGCCCGAGGAGACCCAGCCCGATCCGTCGAAATCGGCCAGGCCCGCGGTCACGGCCGCGGAGACTTCCGCCGCGAGGGCATCGAAATCGAATTCGAACTCGGCGTCGCCGACGGCGATGTTCATCCGGTTGTCCTGGCCGGCCCGCCACTGCACCTGCAGCGACGCCAGCAGGTCGCCCAGACCGTCCATGTCCTGCAGCACGTCGTCGAGGGCGTCGTCCGCCAGCAGGGCCATGGCCTCCAGATCGATCATGCGGACCGACTCGTGCCCGTCCTCGTCCGACACCACGGTCAGGGTGCCGTCGTCGAGGGTGACCGCAACGACGCTGCCGTCGTCGCCGCGGACGACGACCGTCGGCGGCGTCGGGTCGGCGTCGCGGGCGACGGCCGGGCCGGTCGCGGCGAGGATCGCCAGCGCCGTCGGGGCGAGGATGCGGAAGTTGATGGGGTTGCGCATGGGTTGACCTCCGGCGAACGGGACAGGGCCCGGGAACGGACAAGAGCGGGACCGGCCTGGGCGGGTCCCGCTCTTCTCTACGGCCAACCGCGGCCGGGGTTGCAGGCCCGGGTCAGAAAACCAGCCCCAGGTCGGGCAGGGCCAGGGAGCCCCAGTACGATTCGACGTCGCATTTCAGCCCCACACTGCCCCCGGCCCCCGTGACCGGCCGCACCAGCAGCCCCGGACCGCCCTCCTGGGCCAGGCTCGGCACCTGCACCTGCAGCACGGTCCGGCCCGCGGCGTCGCGCACGAGCGCGGTCAGCATCTGGCGCGGCGACAGGTCCGGCGACCAGTCCAGGGTCGCGGTGCCCACCCAGCCGGTGCCGGTGGGCGCGGCCGGACCGATGCGGAACGGTTCGCTGAGCAGGGTCACCCCCGCCAGGGGATTGCGGACCTCGAGCCGGATCTCCTGGGCCTCGTCGAGCCGGTCCTGATCCAGGCGCACGGTGACCCGCTGCACGGCCAGGGGCCGCGGCGCCTCCAGGGCCGCGACCAGGGCGCGCAGGTAGTCCAGGCGCGGGCGCTGGGTCGGATCCTCGGCCAGGTCGGCGCCGTAGGTGTCCAGGGCCCCGGTGGCCATGCCGTGCAGGGCCCGCCAGCGTTCGGACCAGTCGTAGCCGGCCTTGACGTCGGCCTCGAGCGCCGTGACGGCGGCACGGCAGTCGGTCCACGTGTCGGAGAACTCGCGGCGGCGGAGGGCCAGGCGCGCGTCCAGGTCCTCGGCGAGGTGGACGGACCACCGGCGCAGGAACGGATCCTCGCTCGCGTCGGCCATGGCCGTCCACTGCTCGGCCGTGCCCAGGGTCTCGAGGGAGTCCGCGAAGGCCAGCAGGGCGGCCCGCTGGGCCGGCTCGCACAGGTGCGCCGGGATCCGCTCGGGGTCGCCGTGCGGACGCGTGCGGCGCAGCACCGCCTCGAAGCGCAGGCGGTCGAGGTAGTCGAGGTACAGGTCCGGATCGAAGCGCACGGCGGCGTTCTTCTGGAGCTGCTCCCAGGCGCCGGACGACTCGCTGATGCGGCCGATGGTCGTCTCCGGATCATCGAGGGCGGCGTACAGCCCGACCGTGCCGGCCAGCAGCGGCGGCGCCGTGCGGTCGGCGAAGCGTCCGGCCTCGCGGCGCAGGCGCGGCAGGATGCGCTCGACCTCGTCGGAGGGCCAGGCGGCCGGATCGTACAGGGTCGTGAAGGCCAGATTCCCGCCGGCGGCGCCGCGTTCGGCCTTCTTCAGGCGCAGCAGGGCGAAGGCGCTGTTGCGGTAGGCGCGGGTGGTCGGCCCGGCGCTCGGCGGCACCTTGGCGGCGGCGGCTTCGAGTCCGGCCTCCCACGCCGGCGACCACCGCGGCTCCTGGTACAGGGCGACGAGTTCGGCCATGCCGTCCATCTGGCGCCGGGCTTCGGTCAGTTCGCCTCGCAGGTCACCGAGTCCCATGCCCAGGCGAACGTCGGCCAGGGCGCCCCGCTCGGCGCGCTCGAGCGAATCGCGTCGGGCCTGCACGCGGGAGTCGGTCAGACGGGGCAGATCGCGCCAGTTGGTGCCGGTGGTCAGGGAGAACCAGGCCAGTTCGAGGCGGTCGAGTTCCCCGGCCAGCGTCTCGCCCTGTCCGGCGAGGGTCCGCAGACGCTGCACCTCGCGGTCGGGCTGGGAGGTGGAGTGGATGCCCTGGCGAGCCAGGTCGCCGAAGAGGGCGATCTGTTCGAGCAGGGGCGCGGTGGCCCGCTCCTGCAGCTCGCCGAGGGCCATCTGGCGGCCGCGGTCGCCCGCGGCGCCCAGGCCGAGACTGCTGCTGCCGGCGTGCCGCAGGGCCCGGTCGTAGACCTGGCCCACGTCGA
>JAGRNP010000196.1 GCA_020440705.1 bacterium
TGGTGGCGGTCCTCGCCGGCGGCGTCCCGCCAGCCGGTGCGGCCCCGCGACCGGCCCCGCCCGTCTGCAAGGCGGGCCCCGTCCCGCTCGCCGCCCGGATCGGCGAACCGGCGCCGCCCCCGGGAGATCGCGGCTACGATGTCACGGACTACGACCTCGACCTCCGTTTCGACCCGGTCACGCGGACGGTGACCGGCACCGTCGGTGTGCGGGCCACGGCCCTGGCGACCCTCGACCGCCTCCAACTCGATCTCGTGCCGGAGATGGTCGTGACGAGCGCGTCCGACGGCGTCGGCGAGCTGGCCTGGCGCCACGAGGACGCCCGGCTCGAGGTGTTCCTGCGCGCTCCCGCCGCCGCCGGGACCGCCATCACGGTGAACCTCGCGTGGTCCGGCGCACCCCCCCGCCACGGCGCCTTCGCCGCCGGCCTCATGTTCCGCACCCACGACGCGGGGACACCCGCGGACACGTCCGACGACGTGCCCGTGATCGCGAACATGAGCCAACCCTGGTCGGCGCACAGCTGGTGGCCGTGCAAGGACCTGCCCGAGGACAAGGCCCGGGTGCGGCTCGCCGGCGCCGTGCCCGAGCCCCTGCGGCTGGTGAGCAACGGTCGCCTGGTCGGCATCACATCGCCGGCCCCCGGCTGGCGCCGATTCGCCTGGGAGGCCGACTTCCCGCTGCCGCCCTACCTGGTCTCGGTGGCCGCCTCGGACTACGCCTCCTGGTCGCAGGCCTGTGCGCCGGCCGGTGCGGCGCCACTGACCCTCACCTTCCACGCCTTTCCGCCGGACAGCGCCGCCGCCGCCCACGACCTGGCCCCCACCTGCGCCATGTACGGCTTCCTCGCCGACCGCTTCGGCCCCTGGCCCTTCCCGGGGTACGGCTACGCCCAGGCCGAGATCAAATGGATCGGGGCCATGGAGCACACCACCGCCACGAGCATCTCGCAGCTCCTGCTGACCGGCGACGGGCGCTACGAGACCCTGGTCGTGCACGAACTGGCCCACCACTGGTTCGGCGACAGCCTCACGCCCGCCGCCTGGGCCGACATCTGGCTGAACGAGGGGTTCGCCCGCTACGCCGAGGCCCTGTGGGTCGAGGAGCGCGAAGGCGGAACCGCCCTGCGCGACTTCATGGCCGGGATCGGGGCCGACGGCCATCCCGGCCTCTTCGTCGGCGAGGGCGTGCTCGCCGACCCCGAGCCGATCCTGCCCAACCTTCTCGTCTACGACAAGGGCGCCTGGGTGCTGCACATGCTCCGCGGCCTGCTGGGCGACGCGGTCTTCGCCGATCTCCTGCGCGACTACGCCGACGACCCCCGCCTGCGCCGGGGCCTGACCACGACGCCCGACTTCGTCGCCGCGGCCGAACGCGCGGCCGGCCGCCGCCTCGACGGCTTCTTCCGCCCGTGGCTCGAGACCGACCTGGTGCCCGAGGTCGCCCTCGACTGGGCAACGCCCGCCGCGGGGACCGTGGTGGTGACGGCGACCCAGCGCCAGGACGGCCCCCTCTTCGAGCTGCCCCTGCCCCTGGTGCTGTCCGGCCCGTGCGGGGACACGCGCCTCAGCGTGCTCCTGACCGACCGGCGCGGGTCCTGGCAATTCGCGGTCGCCTGCCCGGTCGACTCGGTGCGCATCGACCCGGCGGCCGGTGCCCTGGTGCGGCCCGCCGCCGCGCCGCCGCCGCCGCTGGTGGTGCGCGGACCGGTGCCCCAGCCGGCCGGAGCCGACGGTGCAACGTTCACCCTGTTTCTCGCCGAAGAGCGCCAGGTCATTGTCAAAACGTACGATATATCAGGAAAGCTGGTTCAGGAATTCGACCTCGGCCGGGTCCCCGCCACACCGCTGTCGGCCGATCCGGCGACGGCACCGACCTGGACCTGGCGACCGGTCGGACCCGGGGGGCGGGCCCTGCCGTCGGGGTTGCTGCTGCTGGAATTCCGCGCCGGCACGAACCGGGTCGTGCCGCGGGTCGTGCTGGTGCGCTGACCCCGCGGGCGCCCGTGCGCGCTCAGTCGACCGGCACCAGCGGGGCGAAGCGGGGATTGATGTGCTTGCGGCCGCTGTCGCGGAAGTCGACCGTCACGAGCATGTCGTCGCCGGCGCCCTCGACGCGGCTGACGGTGCCGGTGCCGAAGATCCCGTGGCGCACGAGTTGGCCCTCGTAGTAGGGCGCAGCCTGGACCACGTCCTGGTCCCAGCCCGCATCGGTCGGCTGCGGCGACCGCGCCGCCCCCCGCCGGCCCCACTCCTCCGGACGCACGGCCGGGCCATTGCGCCCGCGGCCGCCGCCCCCGCCGAGGCCGCGGTGCTCCCGCGCCACCGAACCGCCGCCCCAGCCGTCGCCGCCCGCCCCGAAGAGGGTCCGGGCGATCGGCGCCTGCACCGAGTCGCCGCTGTCCAGGTGGCGCCGCTCGACCAGTTCGTCCGGCAGCTCGGCCAGGAAGCGCGAAGGCAGGCTGTCCTGCCAGGTGCCGAAGCGCCGGCGCCGGGCCGCGTGGAGCAGGTACACGCGCTTCTCCGCCCGCGTCAACGCCACGTAGAACAGGCGGCGCTCCTCCTCGAGACCGGCCTCGTCCTCGGCGCTGTTGATGTGGGGCAGGATGTCGTCCTCGCAGCCGGCGATGACGACCACGGGAAACTCCAGCCCCTTGGCCGTGTGGATGGTCATCAGGCGCACGACCCCCTCGTCGTCGCGGATGGTGTCCGGATCCGAGACCAGGGCCACCTGCTCGAGGAACTGGTCGAGGGTGCCGCCGCCCGAGCTCTCGTGGAAGCCGGCGGCGGCGTTGATGAGCTCGGCCACGTTCTCGGCCCGGGTCCCCGCCGACTCCGGGTCGTCCTGCTCGAGATGCCCCTGGTAGCCGGTGTCCGTGATGATCGCCGTCAGGAGTTCGGGCACCGGCTCGCCCTCGGCGGCCAGGCGCCGCCAGCGCGTGGCCATGTCGAAGAACTGGCGCACGCGCCTGCAGGCCGCCGGCGCGATCTGCTGCTCCAGGACCCCCGGGTCGGCCGCGGCCTGCCCGGGCGTCAGGTCGTGGGCCGCCGCCAGCTCCAGCAGGCGGCCGATGGTGGTGTCGCCGATCTTGCGCTTGGGCACGTTGATCACCCGCTGCAGGGCGATGACATCGGCCGGATTGGCCACCAGCTTCAGGTAGGCCAGCAGATCGCGCACCTCCTTGCGGTCGTAGAAGTGCAGGGAGCCGACGATCTGGTAGGGCAGGCTGGCGCGCCGCAGGGCGTCCTCCAGCACGCGGCTCTGGGCGTTGGTGCGGTAGAGCACGGTGATGTCGCCCCGGGTGAGCCCGCCCGACGTCTCGGCGCGCACGATGTCGACCAGGCGCGCGGCCTCGTCCTCGTCGTCGAAGAACTCCTCCTCGGTCAACTTGTCGCCCTCGGCGCCGGCGGTCCACAGGTTCTTGCCCTTGCGCTGCTTGTTGTGGGCGATGACCTCGTTGGCCGCCTTGAGGATGGTGCCCGTCGAGCGGTAGTTCTGCTCGAGCCGGAAGGTGGCCGCGCCCGGGAAGTAGTCGTCGAAATGGATCATGTTCTCGATGCGCGCGCCCCGCCAGCTGTAGATGCTCTGGTCGTCGTCTCCCACGGCGAAGACGTTGCCGTGGGCGCTCGACAGGGCCTTGACCATGAGCAACTGCAGGGGGTTGGTGTCCTGGAACTCGTCCACCATCACGTGGCGGAAGCGCCCGGCGTACTTCTCGCGGACCGGCTCGACCTGCTCCAGGAGGTGCACGCAGCGCAGGATCAGGTCGTCGAAATCCAGGGCGTTGTTCTTGTCGAGGGCCCGGACGTAGCCCTCGTACAGGTCGGCGTACTTCTCGTCGATGAAGCTGCGCGCCTGGGCCCGCGCCGCGGCGGGATTGATATCCTCGTTCTTCCACTTGCTGATCACGGCACGGGTCGCGTTGGGCGTGAACTGCTTGGGGTCGATGTTCAGGTCGCCCATGACCTGCTTCAGGAGGCGCTTGCTGTCGTCGGTGTCGAAGATGGAGAAGCCTGACTGGATACCGATGTGGTGCCCGTCGCTGCGCAGGATCTTCAGGCCGGTGGCGTGGAAGGTGCCGATCCAGAACGGGGCGCGGCCCTCGCCGAGGGTCTCGCCCACCCGCTCCTTCATCTCGCGCGCGGCCTTGTTGGTGAAGGTGAAGGCGAGGATCTCGCCCGCGCGCACGTCGCGCTCGGACATGAGCCACTGGATGCGGGTGGTCAGCACGCGGGTCTTGCCGCTGCCGGCGCCGGCCACGACCAGCACCGGTCCGTCCGGGGCGGTCACGGCGGCGCGCTGGGCGTCGTTCATGCGGTTGAGGAAGTCGGTCACGGGAGCTCCATCTGTCGGTCGCGGGAGTACTTGGAGGGTGCAAGATGCCACGTTTCGTCGGGAGGTGCAACCACCA
>JAGRNP010000197.1 GCA_020440705.1 bacterium
CCCGGATCCGGGAACTGGACGGGCTGCGCGGCGTCGCGATCCTGCTCGTCATCGGCTTCCACTACCTCCACGTCCAGGCGCAGCCCGGTGCTGCGCCTGGTCTCGTCCAGGCCGGCGCCCTGTTCCGCTGGGGCTGGGGCGGCGTCGACCTCTTCTTCGTGCTCTCGGGTTTCCTCATCACCGGCATCCTGCTCGACCACCGCGACGGCGCGCGCTACTGGCGGCCCTTCTACCTGCGCCGGGCGTGCCGGATCGTGCCGCTCTATTTCCTGGTGATCGCGCTCTTCGTGGCGCTGGCGCCGTGGGGCCGCGCGGCCCTGCCCTGGCTCTTCGCCGACGCGCGGCCCCTGTGGTCTTACCTCACCTTCACCCAGAACCTGCTCATGCACGACGCCGGCTTCGGCGCCAACTGGCTGGGCGTGACCTGGTCGCTGGCCATCGAGGAGCAGTTCTACCTCGTGGTGCCGCTGCTGGTGCGCGTGCTGCCGCGGCGGGCGCTCACGGCGGTGTTCGTGGTGGGGATCGTGGCGGCGCCCGGGCTGCGCCTGCTCGTGGGGAACCTGGGTGCCTACGTGTTCCCGTTCACGCGGGGCGACGCGATCCTGGCCGGCGGGCTGCTGGCCCTGCTCGTGCGCACGCCGGGGGCCTGGGCGTGGGTGCGGGCGCGGGCCGGGGGCCTGGCCTGGCTGTTCGTGCCGGCGCTGGCGGCGGGCGTGGTGCTGTGGCGGAAGAACGCCGGCGTGGGCGACCCGTGGCTGCACGCGGTCTTCGCGGGGGCGGCGCTGGTCGCGGTGGCCCTGCCGCTGGCGCTGCCGGCGGGCCTGCTGCACCGGGTGCTCCGGCATCGGGTGCTCGTGTGGTGGGGGCTGCGCTCATACGCGGTGTATCTGCTGCACCAGCCGGTGGCCGGCCTGCTGCACGGCCTGCTGCGCGGCGAGCCGGTGCCCGTGTTCCACGGCTGGGAGGGAAGCGGCGTCACGCTGCTGGCCCTCGCCGTGACGGCCCTGCTGGCGGAGATCTCGTACCGGTTCTTCGAGGGGCCGCTCCTGGCCTGGGGACGCCGGCGGGGGCGGTGGACCTGACCACCACCCCCGCGCGCGGCGGCTACTTGAGCAGCGCCACCTTGCCCACCTTCACCTCGGCCCCCGAGCGCACTTCGTAGAAGTACACCCCCGAGGCGACCGCGCGGCCGGCGTCGTCGCGGCCGAGCCAGGCGACCTGGCCGGTGGCCGGCGCCGGGCCGTCGTGCAGCACGCGCACCAGGGCGCCGCGGAGGTCGTACACCTTCACCTGGAGGTCGCCGTCGCGGGCGCGGGTCCAGGAGATGGTGGTGCGGGGGTTGAAGGGGGTGGGGGCGGCCGAGGCCGTGAAACGGACGGCTTCCGGCACCGGGGCGGGCACGCCGCCGGGCGTGACACCGAAGGCGTTGATGATCTCCTGCAGCACGGCTGCGGCGCGGGTCAGGCCCGACTGGGTGCCGCCCTGCGGGTAGGTGATGCGCGAGAGGTCGTAGGGCAGCGAGACGATCTGGTTGCCGTCGCCGTCGACGTTCAGGGTGGCGGCGCTGTAGGCGAAGAGACCCGGCGTGCCGGACGGATCGGTGAACTCGGCCAGGCGCAGGGCGCCGGCGCGCGGGGTCACCGCGTCGAAGCGGCGGATGGTCGGGCAACTGCCGTAGGCGTACCAGTCGGCCACGTTCTGGAAGACCGCATTGCCGTCGAGGGGAAGAACGAGGGGTGCCACCTGGCCGCCCAGCAGGGGGCGCAGGTCGTCGGTGACGAGATCGACGCCCATGAAGTCGTCGCGGAAGGTCGCGGCCGCCGCCGAAGTCCCGCTCAGGCTCGCGACCAGGTCGTCGCCGCAGACCAGGAGGTGGCGGTTGCCCGCGGCGAGCCAGGTCTGCAGGGCGGCGATGTCGGCGTCGGTGAGCGTGTTCTCGTCCAGATCGTCGGCCGTGTAGAGAATGACCGAGTAGCCGTCGAGGGACGGGCCGGCGGTGCGGTCGCCGATGCCGTTGTCCACGCCGAGGTGCGGGGCGCGGGTCTCGTAGATGTCGAGTGTCGGTCCGTCGAGTTCGATCTGGCGCAGGGCCGTCTCCCAGGCCGCGTCGCCGCCGCGGCCGGGGGCGTCGTTCCAGAAGAGGACGTCCGGCGTGTACGGGAATCCGGGCACGTCTTCCGCGAGGGAGGGCAGGGCGCGCATCACGAAGCGGCGGTCGTAGGCCGGCGGGGAACCGAAGTCCCCGAAGCCGGTCAGGTCCCGTGGCAGCACGGCCGTGCGCACGTCGCCGCCGGCCTCGTCGCTGGCCGTGATGTAGTAGTGGAGGACGTCGCCCGGAAAGAGGGTGCCCGTGTCGGGAAGGTCGAAAGCCCAGCGCTCGGGGTCGACGGTGCCGTTCAGGTTCGTCGCCGGCTTGCCGGCCACCACGCCGCTCGTCGGCGTGGTGCGGTAGGCGTCGAAAAGCGGGTTGGCCGCGATGACGTAGTGCATCGCGGGCGAGCCGGTCAGGACGGCGCCCGCCCGCACCGGCACCACCCTGACGACCACCGAATCGCCGGGGTCGCCGGTGAAGAACCCACCGCGAATGATGGCCCGGGCCACGTCGAAGCGCACGCTGAGGGCGCCGGGGGCGGCCATGTCGATGGTGTCGGCGGCGGGGAATGCGCTCTGGGCGAGATCCGCCTCGGAGGCCACGAGGGCGGGCCCGTCGTGGTCGTAGACCTTCACCGCCACGTTGTCGAAGTAGGGGGCCGGCGTGGCGTCGTGGCCGGTGAAACCCCAGTACGGGCCGAGGTGGTTGACGGCCAGGTTCAGCTGGACCTGGTCGCGGCCCGGCGCCATGAGATCGGTCACGTCGTTCTCGACGCGGAGGTAGTCGGGCCCGCCGTAGTAGGCGAAGCTGCGGCCGAGGAAGCCCTGGTCCTCGATGTCCTGGAAGCCGTTGCCGGCCGAGTTGTCGGTGTCGGCCGAGCGCACGTCCCAGCTGAAGAAGACGCCGGGAGAATCGCCGGTGAGCTCCTCGTGGCGGTACACGTCGAAGGCGATCACGATGCCGTCGGCGGCGGCGGCGGGCCAGTCCATCACCGGGGAGAGGATCTCGGTGTGGACGCGCAGGCTTCCGTCCAAGCCGTTGGTGGTGTTGACGACGTAGCCGCCGGGTCCGTAGCACCAGGTGACGCAGGGGGATCCGCCGGTGCCGGGCACCACGACGCCGTCGTCGATGAAGGCCACCTGCCACGTCGCGTTCTGGGCGCAGGGGTCCTCGTCGGCCAGGTTCTGCCAGCGCTTGGCGAAGTTGCCGGCCCCGGGGCGCGGGATGGGCGTCCAGTCGCCGAAGGTGCCGTCCTGGAAGTCGGTGAAGCCGGTGATGTCGGGGTGGCCGGCCTGGGAGACGGTGTAGGCGAGGTCGTCGATGCGCGCCGCGTAGTCGCTGGGCCAGAGGCAGTCCGCCGAGGAGAAGCCCCCGTCCGAGCGGAAGCGGAAGACGAGCCGCACGGCGCCGTCTTCGTACTCGGCCGGCAGCACGCTGAAGGTCTCGTCGATGACGCTGTCGCCATGGCTGATGGCCCAGCTTTCCCACTGCTTGACCGTTGTCCATTCGGCCAGGGGACCACCCGCGATGGTCAGGTAGGCGTAGTCGTAGCCCGGCTCGGAATTCATCTGGATGCCGCCCTGGATCACGACCGTGGCGGCCACCGCGGGGTCGGCCACCGGCACGCGCAGTTCGAACAGGTCGTCCCAGGCGTTGCCGTAGCCGCCGATCGTGTCGCCCGGCCCACAGGCCGGAATCGTGGGGTCGAAGCAGATGGCGGCCAGATCGAAGGGGTCGGGGCGCGCGAAGCTGCTCACCTGCCAGTGGTTGACGGTGCCCCCGGTGACGTCGCGGGAGGTCCAGCCGTTCCAGCCGGCCTCGAAGTCGCCCAGGTAGGGGGCGCCCGCGCCGGTCGGGCCCATGAGGAGGATGGTGTCGCCGGCAGCCTTGGCACCGCCGGCCGGGCCCCCGTGAATCGTCGGGTCGCTGCGGACGGGCGTGCGCTGCGGCGCCGCGTCGCGGGAAGGCTCCCGGGCCGTGGTGGCGCCGGCGATCAGCAGGAAGACGGCGACGATCGCCGCCAGGAGCGAGGTGCGCTGCGACATGTATTCCCCCCTGGGTCGCGCAGCGGAGCCGGTCGAGCGGAAGTCGACGCGGGCGAACGCGTTCCGCCGCACGGAGGCGGCGGCATCGGCAGGCTCCACTGGTCGGGACAAGTGTACCACATCCGGGCGGCCGTCGGGCGAACAGGGCCGGGGCGGGTTGATGCCGCCCAGCCGGACCGGTATACTCATGTCTGTAGCTACGGACTCGCTTCGCCCGGGTCAAGGGGGACCTCATGTCGACTCGTTCGCTGCGCCTCGCCAC
>JAGRNP010000198.1 GCA_020440705.1 bacterium
TCGGGCACATGGGCCGGCGCCACCAGCCACCGCCGCAGGTGCGCCCGCAGCGGCTCACCCCCCTCGTCGATCGGGGCGTCGAAGTCGATCATGCGCACCTCCCGGCTCCCGCCGATCATGCCGGCGCGGGCGGCGGATGAACAAGGACGTCGCCGTCGCACCGCCCAGGCGTCCTGGCGTACCCTGCTGCCGTCAACGACCCGGGGAGAGCCCGCCATGCACGCCAGCACCCCGGCCCGCGAGGGCCACCCGCTCCGCTTCTCCACGATCGACGCCGCCGACCTCGCCGATCACGCCGACACCATCGAGGCCATCTACGACGCCCGCCACACCGGCATCGTGGTGCGCGGGGCGTTCCCCGCCGAGCGCACGGCGGCCACCGTCGCCCGCCTCGGCGCGGCCGACCTGGCCGACCAGTGGGCGGCCCCGAACGCCGGCATGACGGGCGGCGAGATCCGCACCATCGGCGACGCCGCCACGCCCACCTTCACGGCGCTGCGCGGCCCGTCCATCGAGCGCTACGGCGACAACGTGGCCCAGCACGCCCGGCGCGCCGCCGCCGTCTTCGGCGACGCCGATGGCCCCACGCCCGCGGTCCAGGGCCTCCTCGGTGGCCTCTTCGGCGGCCGCCCGGCCGCGCCGCCCGTCTTCGATGACGGCTTCACCTGGGCCCCCTACAACCTGCGCGCCCTCGACCCGGGCCAGCAGATCTACTCGCACCACGACAACCACTTCGGCCTCGAGGTCTACAAGCGGATGCCCACCGACCTGGATCGCACCACGATCCTGAGCTGGTTCATCACGCTGCAGGCCCCGGACGCGGGCGGCGAGCTGGTGGTCTATGGGCTCTGGGGCAGCGATCCGAACCTGCCCATGCTGCCGACGCGCTTCATCGACACGGCGGCCCTGGAGGCCCACTTCGCCAAGGAGATCATCGACTTGCGGGCGGGCGACCTCGTCGTCTTCGACGCCGGTCGGCACGTCCACCGCGTCGCGCCCATCCAGGGGGCGCGCCCGCGGCTGACCATGGGCGGGTTCCTGACCATCGACACGGCGCGGACGCGCCTGGCCTTCTGGAGCTGACGGCGCGCCGCCGCCCGGCGGCTCACTCGGCTCAGCCCACCCGGCTCAGCCCACTCGGCTCAGCCCTGGGTGGCCGGCAGGCGCAGG
This sequence comes from bacterium, assembly GCA_020440705.1. NCBI lineage: Bacteria > bacterium. The sequence goes on from JAGRNP010000198.1 coordinate 1,171, forward strand.
GGCAGGCGGCCGAGGTAGTCGAGCTTGCCCAGGCTCACGCCGTTGTGGCGCAGGATCGAGTAGGCCGTCGTCACGTGGAAGTAGAAGTTCGGTACCAGGTAGTGCGCCAGGTAGTCGGCCCCGGTCATGTAGCGGCCGCCCCAGTAGGGCAGGGCGATGACGCGCTCGTCGGCGCCCGCGAAGGCCGCCTCGTCGAAGCTCCCCAGCAGCTCCACCACCGCCTTCAGGCGCGTCTGCAGCTCGGCCACGGTGGCCTCGTTGTCGGCGTGGGCCGGGACCGTCCGGTCCGCCAGGCGCCCGGCGCCGTTCTTGGCGTTGTCGCAGGCCACCTGGATCTGCCGCATGAGGTTGAACTGGTCGGGGGCCAGCCGCGCGTTCAGCAGCACGGCCGGATCGAACTTCTTCTCGGCGGCGTAGGCGACGGCCTTGTCCAGGTCGGCGCAGAGGTTGTTGAGGTGCTCGGCGAAGCGCGCAAACGTCGCGACGTAGTTCATCGGATCTCCTGCGGGTAGGCGGTCGACGACGGCGGCCGGCGGGTCGCCGTTCGACCCGAGTGGATGCCACGTCCGGCCTGCTCGTCGCCACCCCGGCGTGGCCCCGCGGCCCCTCGACCAGAAAAAGTCGCGCGGGCGTTGCACGCCTGGTCGGTGGGCGGTGTTGGGCCGGGTGCAGCGACACACACTGGAGCTTCCCATGCGCGCCCTGACCACCCTCCTCCTCCTCGCCGTCAGCACCCCCGCCCTCGCCGTCGTGCCGATGACGGACGTCACCGTCACCAGCAACGGCACCTCCAGCTACCTGGAGATCGTCGGGACGGCCGACCGGGACGCCATCGTCGTCCGCGCGCTGCCGAACGGCTCGTGGGTCGTCTCCAACACCATCGACGGCGACGACTACTACTGGACGGGCCCGGCGCACGCCGGCGTCTACATCGACGGCCTCGCGGGCGACGACATCCTCTGGGTCGCGGTGCGGGCCGACTACGCCACCATCTACGGCGACGACGGCGACGACTCCGTGATCTGCGCCTCCAAGGACGGCTGCCTCGCCTGGCTGGGCAGCGGCGCCGACAGCTACCTCCCCGACTTCTGGTTCGACGAGCCCACCGGCATCCACGTGGTCTTCGGTGAGGGTGGCCCTGACGACATCTTCGGCGACGACGGCGACGACGTCCTCATCGGCGGCTCGGGTGCGGACACCATCTACGGCTACGGCGGCGACGACGACCTCCGCGGCGACAGCGGGTCCGACACCATCTACGGCGGCGACGGCGACGACCACATCGAGGGCGGCGACGGCGACGACTGGCTCTACGGCGGCCGCAACGCCGACCGCATCTGGGGCGGCCCCGGCGACGACGAGATCCACGGCAACGAGGGCGGCGACACCCTGTGGGGCAACAGCGGCCTCGACAACTGCTACGGCGGCGACGGCAACGACACCCTCAAGTGGAGCTGCTGGAACTGAGCCCACCGCGGCTCATGACCCGAGGGTCGCAGGTTCGAAGCCTGCCCCCCGGTGCCATCAAGAACCGTCGTGAATACAGATGGTTCTGCGAGTGCCCGGTCGTTCACTCGGCCGGGCTCTCTGCGTCTGTGGCCACGTTCGGGCGACCGGCGCAGCATGAAGCCACCGCCTGCCAAGAGGACCGACCCCGGATTTGCGAGCACGCGCGGCGCCGTGCTCGGAGGAGAGGAGTCCATGGCCAGACCCATGAACCACGCCGGGAGATCACGCACTCGCTGGATCGACGCAGGGGACCCGACTCGGGTATGATTTGTTGAGGAGGTGCGCATGGACGAGCGACGCGAGCAAGCGGTCCGGGACCTGGTGGCGTGGCACTTCAAGGTGGAGCCCGAGTTGCGAGAGGTCTACGTCCTGGTCGGCGCCGAGGGCGAGCCGATTCGGTTGTTGGAGGTCAACGAAGCTACGGTGCCCGGCGAACGCTTCGAGGCCTATGTGTTCGCACCCACCAAGGACGTGCCGTTCCCAACAGCGATCGCCGAGGTGACGTCCAACGAGCTGGCCAGGCTTCGTCAGACGCCGGGCGCGCTACCGCCAGTGTGGGATCTGGACCGGGCCGAAGTCTTCAAGCGTCCGACGGCGGCGTAGGGTGTCCAGCCGCGAGGCGTGGGCCGCAGCCTTCGTGAGGCAGGCGCGGTCGGACTGGGATGTGTACCAGCGCCTCGCCGCCGCCGGCGAGGCCGACTGTCACACCCTGCACTACCTCCAGATGGCATGCGAAAAGGTCGCGAAGGCGTACCGCATCCGAGACCTGGACGCCGAAATTGAAGAACTGACCCAGCACCATGTTGGCTTCGCGCGCTTCGTGCGCGCCTTCCTCCTGTCGCCTGCGATGAGACCAGACTTCGAGCACCAGGCCGCCCGGCTCCAGGCGGTCATGCGCGGAATGCACACCCTCGCGCGTGAGATCGAGCGCCTCGCGCCGGCCGTCGATCGCGAACTGCGTCCTGACAACTCCGAGTATCCATGGCTTGCGGGTGGCACGGTGGTCGCGCCGTGCGACTACGACTTCCCGAACCTCTCGCTGCTCATGGCCGCGAGCGGCCGTGCTCTTCTGAAGCTCGTCCGCCGCGCAATGGACGAATTCGAGCAGATCCACATCACCTAGACAGCGCCCGCGCGCTGTCGATGTTGGAGTTGCATGCTTCGTCTGAAGCCGGCGACACCCTGTGGGGCACCCGTGATCGATTAGGCCTCCAGGCCGCATAGATGCTCATTCTCTCCTCCAGCTACCGCCATTCTCAACGGTCTTCGTCCGACGTTCGGGTCCTGTCCGAGCCGCGCGAGGGCCTTCCAAGACATGATCGGTCGATCGGTGATCGCATCAGCGATGACTTCTCGCCAGACCGTGACCCACTGGCCTGGGTTGATCCAGCGGCCCGGCGGAAGGTGTCGCTCGGCGGTGGAGCGGGCGGCCATCGCGAGCTGCGCGCGGATGAGGGCGGCGTCGATGAGGGTGCGGACGATGTGCTCCTTGGAGCTGGGCAGCTCGTTGAGGCCAAGGCCGCTCTTGCCGGTCTTGTAGGAGGTCTCGACCTCGGTCCGGAGGCGGTAGAGCTCGGCCACATCGGTGGGCGACCAGCTGGCGGGCTTGAGGTTGGTGACGAGGAGGAGG
>JAGRNP010000199.1 GCA_020440705.1 bacterium
CCCGGTTGCCGAAAAAGGCCACCAGCACCAGGGCCACGGTGTGAACCAGCACGGACCAGGGCAGGCCGCGGCTGAGCATCATTCGTCCCCGTTCCCCGGACCGGTCACGCCGCGGGGCGCCGAGAGTCCCTGGGCCTCCTGGTCGGCCACCAGGCTCAGGTTCACGAATCCCTCGACCTCGACGGCGGCCATCACCTTCAGCACGAAGCCGTAGGGCACCTCCTCGTCGCAGCGGAGGTAGACCGGGATCGAATCCTTCTCCTCGGCGTAGGGCGCCAGCATCGCGGCCAGCCCGTCGATCTCGACGGCCTGCTCCTGGAAGAAGACCTTCCGGTTGCTGGTGACGGAGATCACCGGCCCCTCCTTGACGATCACCTGCCGGGTCTGGGCCTCGGGCAGGTTCACCTCGACGCCGCCCTGGATGTAGGGCGCCGTGAGCATGAAGATGATCAGCAGGCAGAGGGTGACGTCCACCAGCGAGGTGATGTTGATGTTGGCCATGGCGCCGTAGCTGCTGCGCTTGCGGGCCATCAGATGCTCTCCCGATCGTGCGGCTCGGGCCGGCGCACATGGTCGCGTCCGGCGGCGTGGGCCGCGCCGGAGCCGCCCCCCGCCTCCTCTTCCAGCACGGTGCGCAGGCGGTCCATCTCGTTCCCCACCAGGTCGATCTTGCGCACGATCATGTTGTAGAAGATCACCGCGGGGATGGCCGCGGCCAGGCCGGCGATGGTGGTGATCAGCGCCTCGGCGATGCCCGGCGCGACCACCGTCAGGTTGGCGCTCTGCATGGAGGCCATGCCCCAGAAGCTGCTCATGATGCCCCACACCGTGCCCAGCAGTCCGAGGAAGGGCGAGATGGTGACCGTGGTCGACAGCAGGATCAGGTAGCGCTCGAGGCTCTCCGTCTCCAGGTAGCTGACGCGCTCGCTGGCCCGGCGGATGGCCGGCACCTGGCTCATGCCACTGGTCTCGACGACCACGTTGGCCAGGGGCAGGTCGGGATTGTCGCGGCACCAGTTCTCGAGGTCGGCCCGCCGCGCGCGGCCGTCGAGCCAGCTCTCGCACTTCTCCCAGAACGCCGCATGACCGGCGCGGATGCGGCCGAGAGTGCGCGCCTTGTCGATGAACACGGCCCAGCTCATCACCGAGAGCACGAGCAGCACCAGCAGGATGAACTTGCCGAAGAAGGTGGATTCGACCACCAGGCTCACCAGCTCGCCGGGACCCAGCATGGCCAGGAAGCCTCCGCCAGACGCGATCGCGACCGAAGTCATGGATTCTCCTCGGAGATTCGTTGTGACAGGTGGGATGCGGCCGTGCTCCGTCAGGGCCGGATCCGGGCGGGCATCCTTGCCCACCACCAGGCCCCGGTCGGGGCCGGATCGATTCGGGAGCGTCGCACGCATGCCGCGCGTCGCTCCGGTTGCGTTCGGGTCGCCGCGCCGCCGCACGGGGGCCGCTCCCCGCGGGGATGCAGCCGGGTCATCCTACCGAAACCGGGGGCGAAAGTTCCGCCTCCCGGTGGGACGCAGAAAGGGCCGGGCGTGTTTCAGCCCCGCTCCTCCATGACCTTCAGGGCGAAGGCCTCCTGGAAATCGAACTTGTCGATGAAGTCGCCCAGCGAGTCCTGCTCCCGCTTGCGCAGCAGGCCGGCGTCGACCAGGTGGAAGACGATGCGGCCGAAGTCGATGGTGCCCTTCACGCCCCAGGCGTTGAACACGTCGCCGGCCATGATCCCGTAGCGGTCGCGACCGAGGTCGCGGATGAAATCGAGCAGCACGCCGCCACTCACGTGGGCGCGCTCCTCCATGGCCTCCATGGCGTTCTCCAGGCTCTCGAGCACGAAGAAATACGCCTCCGGGCGGTAGACGCCCCGGCGGGCGGCCAGACTCCGGACGGTTTCGACCAGTTCGCTGTGGGTGCTCATGGCGATTGCTCCCGCCGCATGCGGCGCAGAAAACGGTGGTGTCCGGCGAGCAGGGGGCTCAGGCGACCTCTCCGGAACGCCTCCATTGTACGGGGAACCGGCCGCCTGTCAACCGTCCAGCCCGGCGGGCCGGGGCCCCGTGCCCAGAAGCCGGTCGTACAGTTCCAGATACTGCCGCACGACGCAGGGGGCGCCGAACTCCGCGGAGGCGTCGCGGCGGCCCTCGTCGACCATCTGGACCTGGAGGTCCCGATCCCGCAGCACCGTCAGGGCGGCCGCGACCATGCCCGGGATGTCGTCCGGGTCCCGCAGGAAGCCGTTGATCCCGTCCTGGATGAACTCGCCGGCCCCGCCCCGACTCGTGACCAGCGGCACCACGCCGCAGGCCATGGCCTCCAGCGCCACCAGGCCGAAGCTCTCGTGCAGCGAAGGCAGCAGAAGGAGGTCGGCCACGGGCAGGATCTCCTCGAGGTTGTCCACCTGCCCCACCATGTCGACCGCCTCGGCCAGGCCGAGTTCCTGCACGCGTGACCGCACCGAGGGCATTTCCGGCCCGTCGCCCACCAGGAGCAGCCGCGCCGGGATCTCCCGGCGCACCGCCGCGAAGACCTCGATCACCGCGAGGGGGTTCTTCACGGCGCGGAAGTTCGAGGCGTGCATGAGGAGCCTTTCGCCCGCAGGGGCGAAGCGGCGCCGCAGTCCGTCGACCTCGAGCGGCATGAAGACCCGCGCGTCGACGAAATTGGGAATCACCTCGATGGTCTCGCCCGTGCCGAAGACCCGGATGGTCTCCTCCTTGAGGAAGGTCGAGACGGCCGTCACCGCGTCGCTGCGTTCGATGAGGAAGCGCGTGATCGGGAAGAACGACGGCTCCTGTCCCACGAGGGTGATGTCGGTGCCGTGCAGCGTCGTGACCACCTTGATCCGGTCGGCCCCCACCATCTCCCGCGCCAGGAAGGCGCTCGCCGCGTGGGGTATGGCGTAGTGCACGTGCAGGATGTCGAGCCCGCAGCGGGTCGCCACCTCGCTCATGGTCGTGGCCAGGCTGAGGGTGTAGGGCGAGTGCTGGAAGACCGGGTAGTGCGGCATCTCCACCGGATGGTAGATGACGTTCTCGTGGAACTTGCGCAGGCGGAACGGCAGTTCGCTCGAAATGAAATGCACCTCGCAGCCGCGGCGCGACAGATGCAGCCCCAGCTCGGTGGCCACCACGCCGCTGCCGCCCTGGCTCGGGTAGCAGGTGATCCCCACGGTCGGCATCTTCATGTCGTTCACGCGCCCCACCTCGCGTCGGGCAGGTCGTCGAGCACCGTGGCGCCCCCGCCGCACAACGCCTCGGCCAGGGGCACGCCGGCGCGGCGGCCCCAGGTGCGGGCACGGCGTTCGATGCGCGCGAGGAAGGCCGGATCGTTGATGGTCGTGGGGGTCTGCCCGGCGTCGCGGCCGAACTGGCTGGCGTAGGCCGCCAGGGCGCGGGTCTTGGCTTCCCAGTGCTCGCTGATGTCGAAGAGCAGCGTCGGGGCGCTGTCGTCCGGGCAGACGGCGAAGCGGGCCTCGACCTCCCAGCGCGCCGCGGGCGCCGGCAGCGCGGCGCCGCCCGCCCACAGGTGATGGGCGCCCAGTTCGGGCTGCCAGCCCTGCAGGCGCGCCATGAACACCGCCCGCCGCACGAGCAGCGGCGTGGCCACGTGGTCGGGGTGCCGCACCGGGTCGGGCGCGGTCACGACCCAGCGCGGCCGCAGGCGCCGCAGCAGGGCCACCAAGCGACCGGTCTGGTCGCGGTCGTCGGGAGCGATGAAGCCGTCCGGCAGTTCGAGCTGCACACGGCCCGCGAGGCCGAGGATCTCCGAGGCGACCGCGGCCTCGGCCCAGCGCTCGTCCGGCGTGGCGTTGGTGGCGAGCTCGCCGCGCGTGAGGTCGGCGACCCAGACGCGGCGGCCGCGCGAGGCGAGCCGATGCAGGGTGCCGCCGAGACCGATCTCCGCATCGTCGGTGTGGGGCGAGACGACCAGCAGGTCGCAGCCAACGGCTTCGGTGTTGATCATGCGGGGTCTTCCCTTTCGCTCTGCTGCAGGGTCCATTCGCACCAGTTGCCGGCGGCGCCGCGCTCCAGATGCCCGTGGGCGGCCCGGACCAGTTCCGGCACGAGGTCGGGACCGAAGTGGGCCACGGCCGCCAGGAGCGCCAGCTTCCGTTCCTGCCGGTGCCCATCCGGACGCACCCAGGCCGGCACGCCGGGCGTCGGGCGCCGCCGCCCCCTTTCGATCTCGTCGCGGAAGAGGGCCGCCAGGCCACGTTCGAAGCGGCGGGCGCGGCCGGCGGCGAGATGGGCCGACCGGTCGGCGTCGATGCCGATGTCGTCGCGCAGCACCCGGGC
>JAGRNP010000200.1 GCA_020440705.1 bacterium
TCATGTCTGTAGCTACGGACTCGCTTCGCCCGGGTCAAGGGGGACCTCATGTCGACTCGTTCGCTGCGCCTCGCCACTCTCTGCGTCCTGATCGCCATCTCCACTGCCGGGCCCGCCACGGCGCGGGACAACGTCCTGCGGCTGGCCTGGGGTTCGTCCGGCAACGAGTTCATGGCGACCTCTCCAGTGCCCGGGGTCCTGACCGGGCGCCTCCTGCTGGACAACCCGAACCCGTCGACCCTCGTGACTCGGATCGACTTCAAGTTCAATGCGCTCGGTGGCGACGTGGTGCAGGTGCTCAGCCCCTATGGTGACGTCGTCGAGGTGGCGCCCGCCAACTGGGAACTGCAGTCATCCGCCACCTTCAACCTGGTGCCGGGTGTGTCCAACGAGATCGCCACGTTCCATTTCGCGGTGACGGATTCCGGCCGCGTGGACGTGCTGCTGTACAGCGGCGAGCTGATCCGCGAGTCGGGGCTCGGCTACGACCTCGCGGGGCCCTTCGGGGTGAGCTACGACATCTACGCCGGGTGGGTGAATGCGGGTGAGCCCGATCTGCTGGTCACGCCCTACCTGTTCGCGCCGCGCGGCGTCAACCGGGAAGCGGTGCTGGGCAACGTCAGCGTGCGCAACAACGGCGACGGCCCGTTCTTCTTCGACACCGCCGGCCTTTTCGATCCCTGCGGCCCGTTCCGGATCATCCCCTTCGCCGGGAGCACCCTGGTGTACATCCGGCCCGGCGGCCAGACCGAGTCCTTCAGCATCGAATTCGCGCCTACCAGTGTGGGCGACTACGCCTGCAACCTGCCCCTCGGCGGCGGCGAGTTCCAGCCGGTGCAGGGCGTCGCCCGCACGCCCATCCACGCCCTGAACCCCGCGGCGACATCGGTCGACTTCGGCGGCGTGGCAGTGGGCGGGCTCGGCCGCGAGCGGGTCTACGTCACCAACGTGGGCGACTACACCGAAACGGTCGCGGGCGTCGTGAGCGGCGACGGCACACCTCTCGTGGCGGACGCGATCACCGCGCTGCCCCCGGACTTCACCGCGTTCGTCGATCTCGAGTACATACCCTCCGACTACGAGCCGCACGCCTGGACCATCGACTACGGCGGACTGTTCGCCCTGTCGGCCACGGCCTACGGGATCGACGGCGTCATGGGCGTGAGCATCTACCCCGACACCCTGCGCCAATCGGCGCTCGAGGGCGAGTCCTCGTACACGACCTCGGTCCGGGTCTCGAACACCGGCACCGTGAGCTTCACGCCCACGCCGGTCTGGAGCGGGGACTCGGCGCCGTTCACCGTCGTGAACTACACGCCGGAACTGGTCTCGCCCAATGGCTCCACCCTGATCCCCATCCAGTTCACGGCGCCGGACACCGAACTGCACGAGGCGTTCCTGGAACTGGGGCCCGGACTGCCCGCCATTCCCGTCAAGGGGCGCGGGCTGGTCGACTATCCGGCGCTCGAGGTGTGGCCTGCGACCCTGGTGCTGCCGCCGGCGGCGGTGGGCGACACGGTGGTCGGGGTGTTCTCGGTGGAGAACGTCGGCAACACCAGCATCCCCCTCGAACTGATCCCCACCGACCCGCGCCTGAAACTGGTCAGCGTGCCGGACAAGCTCGCCCGCGGGGGCTATCTCACGTACGGCGTCCAGTACATCGCCACGGAGTACGCGCAGGTCGACGCACGGATCGTGATCGACTACGAGATGGGCATCGACCTCGACGTGGTGGCGCCGCCCGTGCACCCCTTCGGCTTCGACGAGAACCGTCTCGGCCTCTACTTCGACCCGGGCTTCGCCGCGCCGGACACCACGGTGCCCCTCGCGCCGCAGGTGGTGCCGGCGTGGCTGGTGCTGCGCAACCCGAGCGAGTCCGGGGGAGTTGCCGGCTGGTCATGCCGGCTGGAGACCTCGGCCGGGGCCAGCCTGATCAACGTGGTCCCGGCGGGGTCGGCCTTCGACGCGGCCTCGGCGCCGGACGAGTTCGCGATCACGGTGCTGGGGTCGCCCCTGCCGTCGGCGTCGGACATCGTGCTGGCCCAGGCCCAGGTGCTGGTGCTCGATCCGGCGGTGACCACGGCCGTGGTCTCGGTGCGCGGCCTGGCCGACTCGGCGCTGCCCGGCTTGCCGACCTGGACGCCCGGCGCGCCTGGGGCCGCGGCGGTGGCCATGGCCCCCGCGTCCGGCGGGCTGGCCATCGGAACGATGCACCTGGTCGATCCGCTCAGCGCGGTGGACGACACGCCTGCGGCCGCCACCTTCGCGACCGGCCTGCTGCCCAACGTGCCCAACCCCTTCAATCCGCGCACGGAGATCCGCTTCGAGCTGGCCGCGCCCGGGCGGGTCGGTGTGCGGGTCTACGACGTGATGGGGCGACTCGTGCGGGAACTCGCGGCCGCGGAGTATCCGGCGGGCCGCCACGCAGTGGTGTGGGACGGCCGCGATCGGCAGGGGGCGCCGGCGGCGAGCGGCGCCTACTACGTGCGCCTGACGACGCCGGGCGGCGAGGTCGACGCCCGCAAGATCCTGCTGCTCAAGTAATCCGCGCGGGCGGCCCGTCTCAGGCGCCGGCCGCCCGCCGCAATTCCTCCCACGCCTCGACCACGTGCTCGCGCCGCGTCTGCGTCTGGCCCACGGCCAGGCGCAGGGTGTACACCTCGTCGAGCCTGGTGTGCGTGAGGTAGATGCGGCCGGCCGCGTTCACGCGGGCGAGCAGGTCGGCGTTGTGGGCGGCGAGGGCCTCCTCGTCATCCATTCCCGCCGGATGGTGGCGGAAGCACACCGTATTCAGGGGCACGGGCGCCAGGCGGTCCCAGTCCGGCGCGGCATCGACCCAACCCGCGAACTCCGCCGCCAGCGCGATGTGCGCCGCCACCATCTCCCGGATGCGCCGCGCGCCGAAGTTCCGCAGCACGAACCACAGCTTCAGCGCCCGGAAGCGCCGCCCGAGCTGCACGCCCCAGTCCATGTAGTTGGTCACCTCGCGGTCGCGCCCGGTCTTCAGGTATTCCGGGTGGATGGCCATGGTGCGCTCGAGGTGCTCCGGGTCGCGCACGAAGTAGGCCGAGCAGTCGAAGTTGGTGAACATCCACTTGTGGGGGTTGAAGACCAGCGAGTCGGCGGCCGCGATCCCGTCGAGGATCCAGCGCTTCTCCGGCAGCACCGCCGCCGTGCCCGCCAGGGCCGCGTCCACGTGCAGCCAGCAGTCGTTGGCCCGGGCCACGGGCCCGATCACCGGCAGGGGGTCGACGGCGGTGCAGCCGGTGGTGCCGACCGTCGCCACAACGGCGCACGGCCGGTGGCCCGCGGCGCGGTCGACGGTGATCCTCGCCGCGAGATCGGCCGGATCCATGGCGCGGTTCGCGTCGATGTCGACCAGCACGACGTTCTCGTCGCCGAAGCCCGCGATGCGCGCGCCCTTGACCACCGAGCTGTGGGCCTCGCGGCTGGCGTAGACCCGCAGGGCGCCGTCGACGGCCGCGGCGCCGCGGGCGTTCACGCCGTGACCGGTGGCGCGTTCCCGCGCGCAGACCAGGGCGCAGAGGGTGGCGGTCGAGGCCGTGTCCTGGATCACGCCGCGGAAGCCGTCCGGCAGCCCCACCAGCCGGCGCAGCCATTCCATCACGGTCTCCTCGAGCTCGGTGGCCGCGGGGCTCGTCTGCCACAGCATGGCGTTGATGCCGAGGCCCGCGGAGAGCAGCTCGCCGAGCACCGAAGGGCCGCTGTTGTTGGCCGGGAAGTAGGCGAAGAAGCGCGGATGGTTCCAGTGGGTCACGCCCGGCACGATGAGCTGATGGAAGTCGGCCAGGATGGCCGCCATGGCCTCGCCGTCCTCGGGTGCCTGCGCCGGCAGGGCGGCGCGGATCTCGCCCGGCGCGGTGCGGGCCAGGACCGGATGCCGGTCGGCGTGATCGAGGTAGTCGGCGATCCAGTCGATGAGGTCGTGGCCGTGGCGGCGGAATTCGGCGGCGTTCATGGCGCTCCCAAAGGCGGGGAAGAAAGCGGCGTCCGGACCGGGGATCCGGTCCGGACGCATCGTACGCCAATTCGCGCGGGCCGCCTACTTCTTCGGCTTGTTCAGCATGAAGATGTTGCCGTCGCTGCCGCCGTCGCCGCCCTTGCCACCGCCCGCGGGCGCACCGGCCCCGACGGGTTCGGGCGCCGGTGCGGCGGGTTTCGCCGCCGCGGGCTTGGCCGGGGAATCGGCCAGGGGCA
>JAGRNP010000201.1 GCA_020440705.1 bacterium
AATCGCCGGCGAGGGCCGTGGACGCCGCGCCGAACGGGACGAGCAGACCGCAGAGCAGCGCCGCTCGCGTGCCCATGCGCAGGAATGGGAACATGTCGACCTTCCGGGGCTGGAGGTGGTCAGGGAATCGTCCAATCGTTGCAAGTCGTGGGCCCGGGTCGTGCGGGATGGCGCGGGAGGGCGGAGCACGTCGCGTCGCGGCGCACGGCTCCGTGCCGCCGCGGCGGCTGCGGCCGGCAGGACCGGTCGGGTCGGGCACTCCGCAGTCAACACCGCTCCGCTCCCGCGGCGATCCGCTCAGAAATTGAACCTGTCCATGAACTCGAACTGCCAGTCGCCCTCTTTCGTGCGGGCGGCCTCGAAGCGCAGCTGCCAGGTGTCGAGGTTCAGGTGGGTGCCGGCGCCCCAGCTCATCTGGGCCGTGCCGGCCTCGGCGCCGTCGTACCAGGCGTCGCCGGCGTCGCCGAAAAGGTGGAACCCGAAGCCGACCATCTCGCCCTTCGGCGAGATCTGCATCAGGAAGAGGGGCATGCGGTACTCGACCGAGAGCAGGTAGCCGTGCTCGCCCTCCCGCGATGCATACGGGTAGCCGCGCACGGTCTCGGGGCCGCCGAAGTACAGGGCGTTGTCCAGGTCGGTCGGGCCGTCGACCTGCCGGCCCCAGGCGCGGGCGGCCAGGATGTGCTTGGCCCAGGGCAGGGTCACGAAGCCGCGCAGGTCGGCCAACGACTCGCTCCAGTCGTCGTAGCCGTCGCTGGTCCAGGCGCGCAGGCCGACCTCGGCCAGGACGCCCCGGCGGGGGTAGTAGGTGTTGTCGCGCGAGTCGAAGCCCAGCCAGCCGCCGAAGCCCCAGTGGTGCTCGCGGCCGGCGGCGTACGCCGCCGCACCGGCGGGGCCGTCGGGACCGCGGTCGGGCAGGTCGGCCGTGTAGGCGTCGCGCTGGTCGAAGGCGCCCCAGCGCACTTCCGAGCGCACGTAGGCGTGGCCCGCGAAGGTCCAGCGCAGGTCCCAGGTGGCGTCCCACTTGCGGTAGCGGAAGGGGCGATACACGAAGTCGGCCACTTCGCCGCCCACGGCGACGGTCGTCTCGAGCCCCGTGACGTTGGCCAGCCACGGACGGTGCCACGACACGCGGCCCTGCTGGATGTACAGGGCCGCGGCCTCGAGGCGCAGGGTCTCGCCGCGGCCGCGCAGGTTGCGCTGCTCGAACCAGCCGCCGACGAGGTACTTGTGGCGCCGGCTGTAGCGGGCGAGCGGGCCGTAGAAGGTGCGCAGGTCCTCCTCGACCATGACGTCGATGACCACGTGGGCCGGGTCGTCGTCGTCGTAGTTCATCTCGACGAAGCGGAAGTAGCCGCAGTCCTCCAGGGCGTCCCAGGCCCGGTCGAGGGCCGCGTCGTCGAAGGCGGAGCCGGGCTCCAGGCCCATGAGGTGCCGGATCAGGCCGGCGTCGGTGTGGGCGTTGCCGTGGACGCGGATCTCGCCGACGGTGCCCTCGTCGCGGGGCGACAGGTCGTTGTCGTCGCCGAAGACGGCCAGGGCGGGCGCGGCCCAGGCGGCCAGGACGAGGGCGATGGCGGCCAGGGCGACCGCGACGGGGCGCAGGAACGGGCGGGCGTGCAAGGCGCGTTCTCCGTCTCGAAGGGGGGTGGGGATCACCACCCGAATTATGACGCAACCCGGGGAATTGTCCAGTCCGGCCGTGGGCGTCCGGCCGGACCGATCAATGCTGCCGCTCGCTGACCTGGACCACCGGGGCCTCGGCGATCTCCTCGGCCGGCGGCTGGGCCGTGTACACGGCCAGATGGGTGCAGGCGAGGCCGAAGTCCGCGAGGTCCTCGTTCAGGTCGGCGGGCGTCAGGCGCGTCAGGCGGGCCTGCAGCGCGCCGGCGTCGAGCCCGTCACCGGACATGGCCCGCAGCAGTTCCTCGAACAGTCCGCGCACCGTCTGGTCGAGCAGGCGCCCGACGAAGCCCGGGTCCGGGGTCTCGACCCCGAGCAGGAAGGTGTCGAAGAAGTCGCAGGGCCGGGCGATGCGCAGGGCGCAGCTGCCGATGAGCGTGCCGCCGTCGGTGCGGCTCCAGCGCAGCGGGTTCGCCCGCGACCAGCGCAGCTGCAGGGGCTCGTCCATGGCCAGGAACAGGAGCCGCGAGGCCGGATGGATCTGGCCGCGGCCCTCGCCGATCTCCAGGTGGTGCAGGCCGTCGAGGTAGACGGCGCGCAGACGGCCCTCCTGGATGAGCAGGGCCTGCTGCCCCTCCTCCAGGAAGAGCGTCATGCGCTTGTCGCGCAGGAACTCCAGATCCAGCGGACCCTGGATGCTGCCCTTGGCCGGATCGACCGACCACTCGAGCGGTGCGCCGTCGGCGGTCAGGGCGCCCCAGCCGCGCCCGTTGCCGAGGGTGTCGTCCCGGTACCTGTCCTCGCCCATCAGTTGCGCCTTTCGCGATGAGTGAACTCCGACTCCCAGCCCAGACCCAGCAGGTAGTTGCGCTCCTCGGTCATCTCGGAGAACGAGGCGAGGTCCCGCGACAGGCGCGTCGCCTCGGTGGTGAACCAGCTCGCCGCCGGCACGTCGGTCTCCAGGGTGCGCACGAGGCCGAGGGCCTCCTCGATCATCAGGATCAGGCGGGTGTCGAGTTCCTCGAGTTCGTTGATCGTCGTGGTGCAGTCGCCCACGAGGCACACCAGCCCTTCCCGGTCCAGGCGCCGGAAGATCAGCCCGATCCGCTCGACGAGCGTGTCGATGGTCTGTTCCATCTCGCCGCTCAGGATCTGGGCCTTCTTCTCCGCGATGGTCAGGAGGTGGTCCCCGCATTCCTTGAGCAGGAAGCCCAGGGCACGCCGGAACACGCGCTCGGCCGCGGCGGCGTCCCGCTCGGTGCGGTAGTCGGCGTAGCTGGGCATGTTCTCCATCAGGGTGGTCAGTTCGCTGTAGCTGATGCTGGCTGCCGTCATGATGTCGTCTCCGTGTTGTGGGCGCTGGTGGGGCGAGTCTTGCGTCCTGCCCGCCTCGCGGGCGTCGACAACAGGGAACGGCAAGGAACATTCCACCTTCGCGGGGAAGTTCGGGGAAGTGCTAACTGATGTGGAAATTATTGGAAAACAATGAGGTTACGTAGGCAGGCATAAGTTGCCCGCCGGATGTTGCAACGCCCTGCGGCGCAACCGGACCGCGGGGGATTGCGAAGCGCAACAGGGCGCCCCGCCGCGCCCCGATGGGCGGCGACGGGGCGTCACGGGGATCAGCTCCCGGGCCGGGTCCAGCGCCGCACGGGGTTGCGCAGCACGCCGATGCCCTCGACTTCCACCTCGACCACGTCGCCGGGTTTGAGGAAGACCTGCGGCTCGCGGAAGACGCCCACGCCGCCGGGCGTCCCCGTCGAGATGATGTCGCCGGGCAGCAGCGTCATGTTGCGGCTGGCGTGGGCGATGAGCTGGTCGACCGGGAAGATGAGCTGGTCGGTGTTGCTGTGCTGCATCACCTCGCCGTTCCAGCGGCAGGTCACGTCGAGGCCGTGCGCGAGGTCCGGCAGCTCGTCGGGCGTAACGATCCACGGTCCGCAGGGGCCGCCGGTGTCGATGCTCTTGCCGCGGAAGAACTGCTTGTCGGCGTACTGGGCCGCGCGGTCGCTCACGTCGTTGAAGCACGTGTAGCCGGCGATGTGGTGCACCGCGTCCTCGCGCCGGATCGCCCGCCCGGGCCGGGAGATGATCACCGCGAGCTCACCCTCGGCGTCGACCTGGGTCAGGTCCTCGGCGATCTCGATGGGCAGCTCGGGCGCCTGCAGGCAGGTGGTCGCCTTGCTGAACAGCATGGGGGCCTGGGGCAGGGGCTTGTTCTGCTCCTCCGCATGGTCGCGGTAGTTCAGCCCGACGCAGATGATCTTCGAGGGCAGGATCACCGGGGCCAGCAACGGGGCGCCGCCCCGCAGGCCGAGCCGCACGAACGGGAGGGGCAGGTCGCCGCCCTGGGCGAGGATGGTCTCCATCTCGGCCAGGCGCGGCGCGTATTCGTCGTGCACCCGACGCACGGGGGCCAGGTCACCGAAGAGCACGTGCCAGTTGCCCGGCAGGGTCGGAGCGGCGGCCACCAGGTCGAGGCCGACGTTGTCGCTCAGGGCCAGCCCGCAGCGCGGGTCCGTCCCCTGCGTGAAGGTGATGAGTCTCATGGCGGGATTATGGCGCAGCGCGGTCG
>JAGRNP010000202.1 GCA_020440705.1 bacterium
GTGGTCTGGGCGCGCACGGCGCCCTGCCCCCAGGGGATCACCAGGGCGATGGCCGCCAGCCACAGCGGCGCCGCCACACGCGGCCGCCCGCGCAGGGACGCCGCGCCGACGCCGGCCGCCAGCGCCCACAGGGGCACCAGCACCTGGCGGTAGCGGGCCACCACGAAGAAGAGCGACTGCCCGGCCACCAGGAGCAACAGGACGGCCGCCAGGATCCGCACCGGCCGCTGGCGCCAGCCCAGCGCGAGCCCCACCAGGCCCAGGCTGCTCAGCAGGCCGTAGGGCACGCAGGCCACGGCCAGCAGCGGCACTTCGGCGCGCCATGGTCCCTGCCCCGCCATCTGGTCGATCTCCCAGTTCTGCAGCTGCAGCCACACCTTCTTCAGGGCGAGGCCGAAGCTGCGCCCGGGCGCGGCGCCCATGGCCTCGAGGGCCCGCTCCCGCCAGAGGCGATCGGCTTCGCCGAGGTCGACGGGGTGGCCCGCGTGCGCGCCGAGGTAGGCCAGTCCGGCCGGATCTTCACGCAGGTCGCCGGGCAGCACCTGCACGTAGAAGCCGTTGGCCCCCGGTCCGTTGCCGATGTAGAGATTCAGGCCGGCGTTGAGGGTCGGTCCGGCGGGCCGGCCCACGAGCCGCGTGTTGTGGAGCGCCGCCGGCAGGATCGCCAGCACGCAGGTCGCCACCAGCACCAGCGGCGCCGCCCAGGCCCGCCGGCGCGGCCGCGGCGATCCGCTGTCGACCTCCGGCCCCCACAGGAAGGCGGCCGTGAGAGCCGGCACGGCCAGCAGCGCCGTGCCGCGCACGAGAGCGGCCGCCCCCAGGGCCAACCCCGCGAGGGCGGCCTGGGCCAGGCTGAGCGCCGGTGGCATGGCGCGACTCCCCACCACGCGCAGGGTGAGCACCACGGCCAGGGTCACGAGGAAGGTCAGGACCGTCTCACCCAGCACCGCGGTGGCGAAGATGGCGGCCGGACGGTAGAGCAGGAAGAGCAGCGCCGGCAGCCAGGTCGCCACCAGCCGGCCGGGCGTCGCGGCGAAGTCGCGGGCCAGGAGCCGGCCGCCCACCGCCAGCAGCGCCAGGGTGCCGAACCAGCAGCCCACCTGCAGGAGACGCAGGCCGCGCAGGTCGGCGGGAGGGATCACGTCGCCGCCGGCGGTGGCGGCGGGCGCCGCGGCGGCGGCCACCAGGTGCGGGTACAGGGGCGCCATGAAGTGGGGCTCGCCGGCGGCGCGCCCGTCGCGGATGTCGGCCGCCCGGTCGAGGTAGATCACCTCGTCGAGATACGGCACCCGGCCGAAGACCGACTCCTCCGCCCGCGGCAGGAAGAGCAGCCAGAACAGGGCCGCCGCCCCGAACAGGGCGGCCCCCACCAGCAGGGAAAGTCGTTGGGGACGCAGGGACAAGGGCGCTCCTCGGGCGTCGGGTCGGGCGTCTCGGTGCGGGTCCGGCGCCGGCGCAGTCTAGCACACACCCCCGCGCGCGACCAACGCGCCGGGTCAGGCCGCGGGCGTTCCGGTGCGGGCCAGGACGAGGGCGGTCACGTCGTCGAAGCGTTCGTCGCCCAGGCGGGCGGTGATGCGCTCGCGGATGGCGGCGACCACGGCGGCCGCGTCCGGCGCCCGGTCGCCGCGCGCCAGTTCGGCCAGGGCCGGATCGTCCAGCAGCACGCCGCCCTCCTCGTCGGCATCGCTCACGCCGTCGGGCGTGATCAGCAGCCGATCGCCGGCTCCGAGGGTCACCGTGCCGGCCGTGTAGTGCAGGTCGGGCAGCATGCCCACGGGCAGGCCGCCCTGCTGGAGCGGCGCCCAGGTGCCGTCGGCGCGCACCACCAGGGGCGGGTTGTTGCCGGCGTTCACGTACTCCAGGTGGCCGGTGTCCGGCGTGAGCACACCCACGACCAGGGTCGAGAAGTGGGTCGTCTCGGTCTCGGCCACCATCTGCTCGTTCACGCGCGTCACCAGTTCGGCCAGGCCGAGGCCGGTGTCGGCCAGGGCGCGCAGGCGCGCCAGCACGCCCATCATTAGCAGCGCCGCGCTCACGCCCTTGCCGGTCACGTCGGCCACGACCACCAGGACCCGACCGTCCGGCAGGGTGAAGGCGTCGTAGGCGTCGCCGCCCACCTGGCGGGCGGGCTCGTGGTGCGCCGCCAGTTCGTAGCCCGCCGGTGCCGGCAGCTCGCCCGGCAGCGCCCGCTGCTGGATCTGGCGGGCCACGGCCAGATCGGCCTCGACCGCGCGCTTGTCCAGCAGTTCCATCCCCATGACCGCGTCGTAGACCAGGTAGGCGATGAAGAAGACCACGACCACGCCGGCCATGAGCAGGGCCAGTTCGCGCGTCTCGACCTCGTCCGGCAGGATGCGGTAGATGCGCGCCACGAGGATCCCCATGGCGAAGCCGGCCACCGGGAAGACGAGCTTGGCGGTGCGCTGGCGGCGGGGCGAGACCCAGCCGGTGGCGCCCCAGCCGAGCAGGCTGTTGCGGAGGGCGGCGCGCAGGCCGGTGGCGGGAACGGGGTTTTCGGGCACGCGAGGCTCCTCGGGGATGATGAACGGCGCCGCCCCCACGGACGGCGCCGTCCCAAGATACCCCATCGACGCCGCCCGGCCACGGGAAAGGCGGCGGCACCGGACGCATCCCGACTACTTGACCAGCGTCACCGAACGGACCGCGAAGCCGTCGTCGCCCTGGGCCACGAGGCGATACACGCCGGCCGGCAGCGCCCGGCCCGACCGGTCGGTGCCGGCGAAGACCCACGTGCGGGTGCCGGCCGCGTCCAGGCGCACCGTTTCGGCGTGGAGCCGGCGGCCGCGCAGGTCGCACACCGACACGCGCACCGCGTCGCCGGGGCGACCGGAGAGCACGACCTCGGCGCGCGGATTGCACGGGTTGGGGAAGGGCGCCCCCAGGGACAGCGACCCGGCCAGGGCCGGCAGCGGCGCCGCGGAGACGTCGTCGGACGGCAACACGATCTGGAAGGGCGGCAGGCCCGTGCCGAGAGCGCCGCCGGTGAGCTCGGCGCCGGACACGGCGTCGAAGACCCGCAGGCCGGGGGCCGACGGGTTGCGGTCGGCGAGGTAGAGCTGCGCGTCGCCGTCCCAGGCCACGTCGGCGAAGTGGTAGCCGGTGGCCGAGGCGAGAGTCGTCGTGGGCGCGCCGCCCGTGTCGCCGCGCACGAGATGGGTGCGGAATGAGGCGTCGCTGACCACGGCATGGATCACGCCCGGGGCCGTGGTCACGAAGGCGGTCACGTCGCCGCCGAGCTGGGCCTCCGTCAGGTCGTAGCCGAGGCTGAGTCCCGTCTGCGGGTCGACCGACTCGATGCCCGCGTCGGCCACGCCGAACCAGCCGGCGCAGCCCACCCGCAGGAGCAGCCCGCCGCCCGCGGTGGTGACCTGCTCGATCCGCGTGTAGGGATCACTGCCGGTCAGGGTGATAGGCGCGGCGAAGGTGTCGGTGGCCATGTCGAAGACGAGCAGCAGGCCCGGGCCCGTCGGGGCGTACCAGTTGTCCCGGTCGAGCTTCTGGGCGGCGATGTAGAGCATGTCGCCGACGGCGGTCATCCAGGCCGTCTCGGGCAGGCCGTCGGCGTCGGCCCACGGGGCGGTCGGATAGACGGCGGTGACCGCCTCGGCCGCCACGTCGACCTTCAGCAGTTCGGCGGTGTCGTAGCAGCTCACGTAGGCGTCGCCGGCCGTGTCGAAGGCGATGTCCTGGGGATTGCGGCCGGCGCCGAGGCTGAATTCGCGCTCCAGGGTCCCGCTCTCGCCGTACACCTGCAGCACGTTCGCGCCCGCGCGCCCCACCACGTAGAGGCGGCCGTCGTGGTGGCGGGCCACGGCGTCGCCGGGCACCGTCGCGAGGTCGGCGCTCACGGACCACGGGGCGTCGGGCGCGAAACCGCGCAGGCGCCCGAAGGTCGAGTAGTCGGTCGTCAGCACCCAGGCCGACTGGGCGGCGGCGGCCGAGGCGGCGGCCAGGAGGACGAGGGTGGTCAGCAGGCGGGTGGTCTTCATGTCAGTACCTCAACCGGGCGGAAAACCGCCAGGTGCGTCCGGGAAGGGGGTAGCCTT
>JAGRNP010000203.1 GCA_020440705.1 bacterium
ATGGGGCCCGACGGCCGCGACGTCGCGGCCCGCACCGTGCTGCTCGCCCGGGAGGCGCGGCCGGCCGGGCTGCCCGGCGTCGCCGTCGACGGCGTCGTCGTGCGCACGCCCGACACCCTGTTGGACGACCCGGCACCGCCCGGGGACGTGACCATCGTGGGCGGAGGGGCGACCGGTGTGGGGCTGGCCGCGTTCCTGGCCGCTCTGGGCGCGCGGGTCGTCCTCGTGACGAGGTCCGACCGCCTGTTGCCGCGCCTCGACGCCGACATCGGCGCGGCGGTGACCTCCGCGCTGGCGGCCCGCGGCGTCGCGGTGCACCACCGTGCGCGTCTGCGCGAGGTGGCGGTGACGGCGTCCGGCTTCACGGCGGTCCTGGACGATCGCGCCCGGGCCGCCCGCGACCGGATCGCCGGGACCAGGCTCGTGGTCGCGACCGGTTGGCGACCGGCGACGGCGGATCTGGATCTCGCGGCGACGAAAGCCGTGCTGGACAAGCGCGGCCACGTGCAGGTCGATGCGGTCATGGCCACCGCCGAGCCGGGCCTGCACGCGGTCGGGGCGTCGGTGCCGACCCACGACGGCGAGGGCATGGCCGCGGCCGAGGTCGCGACGGTGCTGGCCCATCTGCGCGGCGAACCGACCCGGCCGTTGCGTGCGCTGTGGTCGCCGCGCCGCGTGCCCGGCCCCGTGCCCGCATTCGGTGTCGGACTGACGGCGGCCGATGCCGCGGCCATGGGGCACCTCGTGGGCACCGGATGGGACGCGGCCGGACCGCAAGACGTGGTGAAGGTGATCGTCGACGGCGAGTCGGGCGCCATGCTGGGGGTCCAGGCGGCGGGACGCGGCGCACCGGCGCTCATGCCCGCGGCCGTGGCGGCCATGCAGGACGGCGAACCGGCGGCCGACGGCGACACGCCGCTGCGCCGGGCCTGGGCCCTGGCGCAGGATCCGGGGCGCCGGGGCGGGAACCTGCGGGAGAACGACCGCCCGCAAGGCTTCAGGAGCGACCGGATCAACGACTGGACGAGCGGCCGCAATAGCGACCGGACCGAAGACCGGACCAATGGAGGTCAGTCATGAGCCCATCGTTGCCCTCGCAACTGGCGGCGGAGCTCGCCCGCGGCGGCCTGCTGACCGATGCGGCGGCCCGCCGCGTGTACGCCCGCGACGCCTCGCACATGACCCTGGGCGAACCGGTCGCCGTGGCCCTGCCGTCCGATGCCGACGAGGTCGCGGCAGTGGTGCGCGCCTGCATCGCGGCCGGGGTGCCGTTGGTCGCCCGCGGCGCGGGCACGGGGCTCAGCGGCGGCGCCGTGCCGCCCGAAGGCGCCGTCGTGCTGGCCACCGGACGCCTGAACCGTATCGGGCAGGCCAACCTGGTCTGGCCCGGCATCCGCGTCGAGCCGGGCGTGCTGAACGAGCAGGTGAGCCGGGCGGCCGCCGGCCGGGCTCTGCACTTCGCGCCCGACCCGTCGAGCCAGTCGGCGTCGGCCATCGGCGGCAACATCGCCGAGAACGCGGGCGGGCCCCACTGCCTGCGCCACGGCGTCACCCTGCAGCACCTGCGGCGCCTCGAATGGGTCGGGGCCGACGGACGGCGTCTGGCCACCGGCGACGGCGCCCTGGGCGCCCGCGGCTTCGACCTGGTCAGTCTGCTCTGCGGATCCGAGGGGACGCTGGGCATCGTCACCGCCGCCGACCTGAAGCTCACTCCCGATCCGGCCCGGGTCGGTACCCTGCTCGCCTTCTTCCCCGCCCTGGACGCGGCGACCCGCACCGTGGTCGACCTGCTCGGCGCCGGCCTGCTGCCCGTGGCCGTGGAGATGGTCGACCAGGCCATGCTCGAGGCTGTCGAGCAGGCTTTCGCCTTCGGCTTCCCCACCGACGTCGAGGCGGCGATGATCGTCGAGTTCGGGGACGACGCCGAGGCCGTGGCCGAGGACACGGCCCGAGCGCGCGAGCTGCTGCTGGCCGGCGGCGCGCACGAGGTGCGCCTGGCCGCCGATGCGGCCGAGCGGGCCGAGCTGTGGAAGTGCCGCAAGAAGGCCTTCGGGGCGGTGGGTCGTCTGGCCCCCAACTACGTGACCATGGATGTCGTCGTGCCGCTGGGCGAACTGCCCGACCTCGTCGCGGAGATCCAGCGCATCAAGGCGCGGCACGGGGTCGAGATCGCCACGGCCTTCCACGCCGGCGACGGCAACCTGCATCCGGGCGTGCACTACGACGACCGCGATCCCGAATCCGGCCGCGCGGCCCACGCCGCCGCCGACGAGATCATCGCCGACGCCATCCGGCGGGGCGGCAGCGCCACGGGCGAGCACGGCGTCGGCATCGAGAAGCTGCACGCGTTGCCGTGGCAGATGGACGCCGTGACCGCTCGGCTCCACCACCGGATCGCGCGGGCCTGGGACCCGCAGGGCCTGCTCAATCCCGGCAAGCTGCTGCCGGATCCGGCCGCGGAGTACGCCGCCATGCCGCCCGTCCCCGCGGTGGTGGCGAGCGCGCGCCGCGACATGACGATCACCGCGCCGGCGGCGGCGCGGCTGTCCGAGGTGCAGGCGGCGGCCGCGGCCGACGGCCTGTGGCTGCCGGTGGGACTGCCCGGTCCATCCGGCGGTGCGGGCTTGGGCGGCGATCCGACGATCGGCGACCTGGTCGATCATCTCGCCACCGGGCCGCTTCTGCTGGCCGGCGCCTCGACCCGCGATCTGCTGCTCGCGGGCTGGTTCGGGACCGCGGCCGACACGGCCTTCCGCAGCGGGGCTCCGGTGTTCAAGAACGTGGCCGGCTACGGTTTGCACCACGCCCTGTGCGGAGCGGGGGGCGTCTGGGCGGCGACCCTCGGGGCCACCTTCGCCCTGCGCCCGCGGCCCGAGGCCGTGCGCGGCCTGACGGTCGTGCCCGGGGATGCGCCGGACGCGACGCTCGCCGTTCTCTGGGGCTGGTTGCGGGGCTGCGGGGGCGGTACCGCCGGGGCGACGGCCGTCGTCGAGGCCGACGGCGAGACCCGCATCCTGCTGCCGGGCCGCGATCGGCCCTGGGATCTCGCGCGGAAGACCGCCGCGCTGGAGGCCGCCGTGGCGCCCCACGGGGGCCGGGTCCGCGAAGAGGGCCAGGTCGCGTTCGCCGAGGCCGCCGAACTGGCGGCGGCCTTCCTGCCCGGCTGGGCCCTGTCCGGTCCGGACTGGTGGGCGATCGATCCGCTGCCGGCGACCGCCGAGGCGGCGCCCCCGGGCGGCGGGCGGCTCGTGTTCCTTGCCGGTCCCGGGCGGTTCTGGTCGCCGGATGTGCCGACGCCGCGCCGGGGCTGGGCCAACGATCACGTGATCGCCGGCGGTGTCGTCTCGCCGCTGCCCGAACCGGCCGCGGGCGTGCCGCGCGATCTGCTCGCGGCGCTGCAGGAGATCTTCGACCCGGACGGCCTGCGGGCGGTCCCGGATTGGCTCGCCGCCGCCGGTCGGGAGGTGCGCCCATGAGCAAGCCGCTTCCCGCCCCCGGCGACCTCGCCGGGATCCTGCGCACCTGCGTCCAGTGCGGGTTGTGCCTGCCCCACTGCGCGACCTTCCTCGCCACCGGGAACGAGGTCCAGTCGCCGCGGGGACGTCTGGTGCTCCTGGAGGGGCTGCTGGCGTCCGCCGCCGCAGGGGCAGACGACGCTCCCGACGCCTTCCTGGATGCCTTCGACCAGTGCATCGGCTGCCGGGCGTGCGAATCCGTTTGCCCGAGCGGCGTGCCGTACACCCTGCTGGCCCACGGGCACGAGCTGGCCGATCGGCGAGCCGGACGCGCCGCCGAGCCGGCCGTGCCGGGGCCGCTGCTGCGCCGCCTC
>JAGRNP010000204.1 GCA_020440705.1 bacterium
CCGCCAGTTTCCCGTCGCGGGGTGACGGTCGGCCAGTTCGACCCCCGCCAATCCGGCGTCCCGGGCGCCGCCCGGCACGGGCGGCGTGGCGCCGGCGTCGGCCACCACAACCGCCGCGACCCGCGAGTCGGCGCGGAACCCGATCTGGCCGAGGAGGGCCTGGTGCACGCCCGCCCACAATTCACTCGCGGCCGGGCGCGGCAGGATCCCCAGCGGGCGCACGGCCGGCCAGTCGCCCAGGCCGTGCGCCCCGGGCAGGGAGGCCGCCGCCACCACCACGTCGTCCTCGCGCACGGCCACGACCAGGTGCAGGGGCACGTTCTGGACGCCGAGCACGGCGGGCGCCCAGTGGCCATCGGCCCCCACGCGCAACTCGCCGTTGCGGGGACCGTCGGCGTGCATGACGAAGCCCACGCCCGCCGCCAGGGGCGCGCCGGCCTCGTCCGGGAACAGGCCCACCGCCAGATTCTCGTCCATCAGCCGCACGCGGGTCGATCCGGCCTGGATCCGCCGCCACCAGCGGGCCTGCCGCACCACGCGCCGCACGCGGCCGCTCGTCAGCCAGCGCAGCAGGCGGCGCGGCACCGGCGCGGTGGCGCTGCCCACCGCCCATCGCCGCAGGCGCACGCGGAACGTGTCCTCCATGACCTCGGACTGGGACGTGTTGTGGCCGTTGAGCAGGGAGACGGCGAAGACGAGACCGGGGCGGTTGGGGAAGGGACCGTAGGCCAGGACGGTGCGTCCCCAGCCCTCCTGCAGCGGGGGCCGGATGCGCAGGGCCCCGCCGTCGACACTCATCACGCCCTCGACGTCGCGGCCGCCGCGGGCGGGATCGCCGCCGCGGGCCGGACCGAGGGCCCGGCCCTCGGGCCGGGGTGTCGCGAAGCGGTCCCGCAGCAGCTCGACGATCCCGGGCTGCCCGGCGGGATCACGCACGCCCGGTCCAGCGCCGGAAGGCCCAGGCGAATTCCTTGCGGAAGAGGGGCGCGTTCCACTTGGCGACCTTGGCCAGGCGCCAGAAGCACGCCAGCTTGGCGCCCGGCGCCAGCGGGCTGCGCGGAATGGCCAGGGCCAGGTCGCGCAGCTGGCTGCTGGCCGACAGCACCACCTTGTCGCGGTTGGCCGGATTGAACCACTCCGCCCGTTCGTGGTACGAGGCGTACACGCGGTCGGACTTGCCCTCGTGGACGCGCCGGTAGAACCGCGCCCCCGTCACCGGCCGCAGCCGGCCGTGCAGGGCGAGCTCCCCGAGCAGGGTGCGGTCGGAGTCGGTGTAGTCGCGGATCAGACCGGTGCGGGTCAGGACGTCGCGACGCGTCAGGCCGAAGACCTCGGCGCAGTTGTGCCCGATCTGGATGACCTGGAAGAACCGGTCCGGCCCCTCGCCCAGGCCGTCCTCGCCCCGCACGTGCTCCTCGATGAAGCCGCCGTCGGCGTCGACGTCGACCAGGCGCGGGTAGCAGAGCACCGCGCCCGGATCGTCGTCCAGGGCGCGCGCGCAGACGTCCATGGCCGCGGGGTCCATGTAGTCGTCGTGGGCCGCCCACTTGAAGTAGCGCCCGCGCGATTCGTGGAAGACGAAGTTGTAGTTCGGGCCGGCCCCGATGTTCGCCTCCTGGCGGAAGTAGCGGATGCGCGGATCGGCCGCGGCGAACTCGCGGCAGATGGCCTCGGTGGCGTCGGTGGAGCAGTTGTCCGAGATGACGATCTCGAGCTCGGCGAAGGGAACGCCGTCGCGCGTCTGGCCGACGAGCGAGGCCAGCGCCTCCCGCAGGTAGTTCTCCCCGTTGTAGACGGGCAGCCCGATGCTCACGATCGGCGTTGGCATGGTCACGACGTCTTCCCCCAGGCCGGGTCGTCCGCGCGGCGCGGCGCCCGCCGGATCAGTCACCGATGGCGGCGAAGTGGTCCCGCAGGCGCGCGATGCCCTCTTCCAGGGCCACCGGCGGCGCGTCGAGCAGGGTGAGCATCTTGGTCACGTCGGGGCAGCGGCGGGTCATGTCACCCTCGGGCAGCGGCGGCAGGAACTGCAGCTCGGAACTGCTGTCGCAGACCCGGATCACGGTCTCGGCCAGCTGCCGGATCGACACTTCCTCGGCGCCCCCGATGTTCACCACGTCGTTGACGAACGCGCCGCGCTCGTGGGCGTTCATGCAGGCGCCGACGTTGTCGTCGACGTAGCAGAAGGTGCGGGTCTGGTCGCCCTCGCCGTAGATGGTCAGGGGCTCGCCGCGCATGGCCATGCGCACGAAGCGCGGCAGCACGAAGTCCTCGGTCTGGTTCGGCCCGTAGGTGTTGAAGAAGCGGAAGATGGTGTAGGGCAGGCCGTACTCCCGCTGGTAGCTGGTCAGGTAGGCCTCGCCGATGTTCTTCACCACGGCGTAGGGCAGGCGCGAGTTCAGCGGCGTCGTCTTCTCGTTCTGCGGGATCTCGAACGGCTCGCCGTACACCTCGCTCGACGAGGAGAAGTAGACGCGCCGGACACCGCAGTTCTTGCACAGCTTCAGCACGTTCTCGATGCCCTTGATGTCGTCGAGCACCATCAGCGGGTTCTCGAGGGTGCGCTGCACGCCGACGACGGCGGCGTAGTGGAACACGTAGTCGAACTTGTGCACGAAGAACAGCGGCGCGATGTCGGCCCACTGGTTCACGTCGCACTTGACGAAGAGCACGTTCGAAAGCTCGGTCGGGACCTTGCGCGGGTCGCCGGTGAGCAGGTTGTCCGCCACCACGATGTGGTTGTCCGGATTGGTGGCGAGGCTCTTCGTCAGGGCGCTGGCGATGTTGCCCGCGCCACCCGTGACCAGGATGCTCGGCATGAATAATGTCTCCCGTTGCGCGGCCCTCCGCCGCATGTGATGGCGCACCCAGGCGCGGCCCGGGGCCGGCATGGTGCGGTGCGGCCCAACCTAGGTGTCGGCCGCGGAATCGTCAACTGTAGGCCCCACCCCGGGTTGCGGCTCCGCGAGCAGGTGGATCACATGCCAGGCGATGCCGGGATAGGCGTCCGGCAGGCGTTGCACATGATAACCGAGCTCCTCGAGGCGGCCACGGCCGGCCGCGGCCTTCGCCTCGGCGTCGGCCGCGGCGGCGGCGTCGTACTCGACGACGAGGAGCGGCCGGTGGCGAGCGACGACCCCGACCATGCCGTCGAGGACCTCGGGCTCGGCGCCCTCCACGTCGATCTTCACCACGTCCGGACGCACCTCGGGGCGGGCGGCCAGCCAGGCGTCCAGGGTCACCAGGTCGACCTCGATCTCGCCGACCGGATCGGGCGGGGCGGCGACCGAGTCGAGAGAGGCCCCCCCGGCGTGTCCCGCCAGCACCAGCCGCCCGCGGCCACAGCGGTCGCTCACCGCGGCCCGCACCACCTCCACGTTGCCCAGCCCGTTGGCGGCCGCGTTGCGCGCGACCAGGTCGGCATTGGCCGGCACCGGCTCGAAGGCGACGACCCGCCCCCGCGGCCCCACCAGGCGCGCGGCGAGCGCGCTGAAGAAGCCTACGTTCGCCCCGACGTCCAGGAAGGTCGCTCCGGGCGTCAGGAGTCGCGCCAGCACCTCCTGCACCGGCGGTTCGTTGGAGCCGTCGGCGTAGTCCGGGTTGGAGGGGCCGGGCTCGATCCGCAGGCCCCGCCCCGGACCCTGCCACACGCGGCCCCGCCGGCGGTGCCAGGCGGCGACCAGACGCCCGCCCAGGCCCCCGCTCATCGTCCGCCTCCGGCGGTCCCGCGCCGGAAGACCTCGCGTCCGTCGAGGAAACGCGCCAGCCACT
>JAGRNP010000205.1 GCA_020440705.1 bacterium
CCTTGACGTGGCGCATCAGGGTCCGGGCCAGATCGAGCACGTCGTGGGCCTGGGCGCTGAGCTCCTCGCTGGCCGCGGCCGACTCCTCGGAGTTGGCGGCGTTGGCCTGGGTCACGGTGTCGAGCTGGTCGACCGCGGTGGTGATCTCGTTGATGCCGCTCGCCTGCTCGTCGCTCGCGGCCGCGACCTCGGCGATGAGCGTCTTCACGTTGCCCACGTTGGTCTCGATGTCCTGCAGGAAGCGGGACGCCTCCTCCACCAGCGTGACGCCGTTGGCGGCGTTGCCCTGGGCCTCGTCGATCAGGGTGGCCGTGTTGCGGGCCGCCTCGGCGCTGCGTCCGGCGAGGTTGCGCACCTCCTCGGCCACCACGGCGAAGCCCTTGCCCGCGTCGCCGGCCCGCGCGGCCTCGACCGCCGCGTTCAGCGCCAGCAGGTTCGTCTGGAAGGCGATCTCGTCGATCGTCTTCAGGATGCGCGCCGTCTCGTCCGACGAGTGCTTGATGTGGCCGATGGCGTCGGTCAGGCGCGACATGGCGCCCACGCCGTGGCTCGCGGCGTCGAAGGCCTGCACGGCCGCGCCGTCGGTCTGGCGGGCGTGGTCGGCGTTGCGTTCGGTCATGGCCGAGAGCTCCTGCAGCGAGGCCGCGATCTCCTCGAGGGAGGCGGCCTGCTCGCTGGCGCCCGACGCCATGAGCTGGCTGCTGCCGGCCACGTGGGCGGCCGAGTCGGCCATGCGCCCGCTCACCTGGCGCATGCGGTTCGAGACGGTGCTGAACGCCTTGTCGGTCCGGTGGGCCAGGAACCACCACACCAGGCAGGTCAGGAGCAGCGTCACCAGCGTCACGCCGCCCTGGAAGAACAGGCCCTTGCGGCTGATCTCCCGCGTCAGGCGTTCGGCATGGTAGAACTCGTCGAGGTAGCTGCTGGCGCCGATGACCCAGTCCCACGGCTCGTAGTACATGATGCGGGCGATCTTGACCCGCGCCTCGTCGTCGCCCTTGTTCTTCCACGGATAGAGCTGCTGCGCCACCTCGCCGGGTCCCAGCTTGGCGGCCTTCGTGCAGATCTCCTCGATGAAGGCCACGCCGTCGGCGTCCTTGGCCTGCATGATGTTCTCGCCGTCGCGGGTGCCGCCCTTGGAGACGACGTAGTTGCCCTTGGTGTCGAGCACGTAGACGTAGCCCGTCTCGCCCACCTTGATGTCCATGATCGCCTGGCGCAGGGCCGCGGCGCTCTCCATGGGCACGCCGAAGTAGCTGATGCCCACGACCCGGCCCTGCCCGTCGCGCACCGGCTCGTACGCCGTGATGTACCAGCGGTCGACCACGTAGGCCCGCCCGCGGAAGGTGCGGCCGGCGAGCACCGTGCTGATCACCGGGTTCGGCTTCCCGTCCGGATTCACCGCCGGGATGTAGGTGCCGATGGCGCGCGTGCCGTCGGCCTTCATGACGTTGGTCGCCACGCGCAGCATGTCGCCGGCGTCGTTCATGCGCTGGAAGATGGTCGCCGTGCCCCCGATCTGGTCGCGCACGCGGTCGACGACCGGGGTCGTGCGGCCGGCCTCGCGGTTCTGGCCGAGCCACTCGCCGCCGGCGAGCATGCGCGGCAGCTGCACGGACTGCGACTTGCCGGTGTACTGGTTGACGGCGTCCCAGCTGACGGTCTCCGGAGCGAAATCCAGGGCGCCGAGGCGCGCGATCTCCGCCTTGGTGACGTTCAGCCCGCTGTTCACGTTCTCCTGCAGCACCTGCTGCTGGGTCTCGCACAGGGTGTAGACGCTGGCCGCGATGTGGTCGAGGTCCGCGTAGGCGATCTCGGTGCACTCGTCGGAGATGACGTCGGCCATCTCGAATCCCTGCCGGGCGGCGACGGCCATGACCAGGGCCAGCGGCACCAGCGACAGGAGGATGCCCGGCACGAGCAGGCGGGCTTTCAGGGAATTGAGGCGAGACATGCACTCGTCCTTTGTTGCCGCCGCATGTTCCGGAATCCGGAATGCACAGCGAAGCCTACAGACGTTCCTTACGACCCCAACGCGATCTCCCCTGCCATCTGGTACGTGTTATCCGCATTTCGTGAAGGAACTTGACAGAAAACCCCACGGATCCGGTCAAAGATCGAGTTCCGCGGACGGGTCGAGGTGATCGGAGCGGTGCCAACCTCTTGAAATGAAAGACCTTGTTCGGTATACGGGATGTTAGAAGGGCGGGGCTCGGAAGAAGGGGGCGGCGAGGGCGGTTGCTCCGGCGAACCCCCCGGAGCAGCCCCGCCCCGGGGCGATCCGAGTCACCAGTAGCGGCGGCCGCCGCTCTCTATCCAGCCGTCGATGTGCCGCCCCCCGGGATCCCGGTGCGTCCAATGGATGACCCCGCCCTGCTCGTTCCACTCGTACTCGCCGTGCACGCGCACCCCGTCTCCCTCGGCCAGGGGCACCCTCTCGGCCAGGTCGATGTTGTGGGCGACGAGCACCGTGTGGCCGTCGGACAGGGCCAGGATGAAGCGCTGGTGCCGCGAGCCCTCGTCGTCGTCGCGAAGCACGCGCCGCACGCGGCCGGCCACCTCGACCTGCAGGTCCGAGCGCCGGTCGGCGAAGGCCCGGGCCACGCGGGCGGCGCCGTCGTCGGCCGCCGGTTTCGCGGGGGCCGACGCCTGGTCGGCGACCGGCCCGCGGGACGCCGGTGCGCCGCCGCCCCCCCACTCCTGCCAGGCGAGCACGGCCAGGGCGATGGCCACACCCGCGAGCAGGCGCAGCAGGCGGCGCGAAGGACCGGGGCTCACACCCGCGCCTCCGGGGTCACGGCGAAGGCCGGGGTGGCCACGCCGTCGGCCCCGACCCACCACGGGGTCCAGGCCAGACCGACCGTCTCGACGGCGATGTCGGTCTTGCGCGCCCGCACGGGCAGCTCGTCGAGGGCGAAGCGCGCCACGTCGGGCGCGGGCAGCCCGGCGAGCTGGTCGCGGAACTCGACGTCCATGGCCTCGAGCTCCGCCTGGGCCGCTGCGAGGGCCGCGCGCGCCCGATCGACGTCGGCCTTCTCCTTGCCTATGCGCCCCATGCTGCGCGCCGTGCTGCCGGCCCGCTGCACGGTGCCGGCGCTGGCCAGCTTGCGGCCGAACAGGGCGCCCAGCACCGTGGCGCCGAGATTCACGGCCGTGGCCATCTTCTTGTCGTTCACCTGGGACTGCTCGGTGGCGACCTTCGCCTCGGCGCGCCGGATCTTCTCCTCCAGCCGCTTCAGCTTCGGGACGTAGCGCGCCCGCAGCTTCTCGGCCGCCAGGTCGCGGTCCTCGCGGGAAAGCTCGCCCAGGCGCGCCCGGAAACGCCCCTCGTCCTCGCCGGGTTCGGCGACGGCCTTGGGGTCGCTGCAGGTCCACAGCAGGAGCGGCCGCTCCCGGTACAGGTGGCTCTTGAGCATGCCGGACCACCGCTCGCGGGTCTTGGCCCCGGCCAGGGCGGCGGGCGGTTCGGCCCAGGTCGCCTCCTCGGCGGGCGCGGTTTCGGTCAGCACACCGGCCGGCAGCTCGTCGGCTTCGTCCCAAGGCGAGGCGGCGCCGTCGGGGGCCGGCGCCACCAGGTTCACCGTCGTCCAGGTGTCGACCTGGGCCCGGGCATTGGCGTAGTGCAGGCCGGCCTCGGCCCACACCGCGGGTCGGTAGTGCAGCCGCGCGCCGGCCGGACGCGGGGTGCCCACCGGCAGGAAGCGTTCGCTGACCCCCGGCGGGGCGG
>JAGRNP010000206.1 GCA_020440705.1 bacterium
GGACCTCTGTGGCTTCTCCTAGCGCAGCACCCGAGCGCCTCGTCGCCCCGGACGCGGCCCTCCTGGCCGACGTGCTCGAGTGGGACGTGGTGACGTGGTCGCGGGCCGTGCGCTGCTGGTGCGCGGCCGGCCTGCCCGGACCCGGCCGGACCGTCGTCGACCTGGGTTCGCGA
Source organism: bacterium (assembly GCA_020440705.1). Lineage (NCBI taxonomy): Bacteria > bacterium. The sequence continues at coordinate 174 of JAGRNP010000206.1, forward strand.
CGCGGCGGCCTCTCCCTCCTCTTCGCCCGCGACGGCGCCCACGTCGTCTGCTCGGATCTGGACGGGCCCTCGCCCGAGGCCCGCGCCCTGCACGAACGCCACGGCGTCGCCGACCGGGTCGACTACCGGGCCCTGGACGCCACCGCCCTCGACCTGCCCGACCGCTCGGTCGACGCCGTGTGCTTCAAGTCGGTGCTGGGCGGGGTGGGGCGCGACGACAACTTCGTCGCGCAGCGGAAGGCCCTGGCCGAGATCCGGCGCGTGCTGGTGCCGGGGGGCCGGCTGTACTTCGCCGAGAACCTGACCGCCTCGCCCCTGCACGGCTTCCTGCGCCGCTGCTTCATCCCCTGGGGCGGCGCCTGGCGCTACGTTTCCCTGGCCGAGATGGCCGTCCTGCTGGCGGACTTCGAGGTGCGCACGCTGGCGGCGACGGGATTCTGGGCCACCTTCGGCCGCAGCAACGCCCAGCGCGACGCCCTCGCCCGGCTCGACCGCCTCGTCGCCCCCGTGGTGCCCCGCGCGTGGCGCTACGTGGCCTACGGCGTGGCCGACGTGCCCAACGCCGGCTAGTTCGCCTACCGGGTCAGATCGGTCGCCTTCGCGTCGCCGCGCCCGCGGGGCGGGAAGAGCAGCCCCCGCAGGAAACCCAGGCCGTAGCCGAAGTGGTAGCAGAAGAACGCCACGGGCAGCAGCGGCGCCAGCCGCCAGCCCCGGCGGCGGCCCACCGACACCGTCCCGGCCAGCACGAAGAGCAGGTACGCCGCGGCCCACAGCCCGAACAGGACCAGGGCCGGACGCCAGACGACTCCCGCGACCAGCGAGACGATCCCCGCCGCGACGAATCCCGCCGGCACCAGGTGCCGCAGCGAAGCCGGCGACCCGTGCCGCGCGATGACGGCGGGCTTCCAGTACCCGTACTGGTAGTACTGCCGGAAGAGGCGGCCGAAGCTGTTGCGCGGGTGGTACCACGAACGGATGCGGGGATCCTGCCAGATGACGCCGCCCGCGCGCCGCAGCCTGTAGTTCAGCTCGTCGTCCTGGTTGCGCACCAGACCCTCGTCGAAGAGCCCGATCTCCAGCAGCGTCTCCCGCCGCCAGCAGCCGTAGGTGACGGTGTCGACCTCGCCCTCGTAGTCCGCGAAGTGGAACCGCGCGCCGCCCACCGCGAAGCGCGAGGCGTAGGCCGCCGCGATGGCCTCGGCGACCGCCCCCTGGGCCCTGGTCCGGGCCGGACCACCGACATTGGCCGCCCCCGTCCGCCGGATCGCCGCCAGGCAGGCGGCGCAGTAGTCCTCGGCGTAGGTCGTGTGCACGTCCATGCGGATGATGAACTCCCCGCGCGCCTCCCGGATCGCCCGGTTCAGCCCGGTCGACACGATCCGCTCCGGATTGGCGAGGACCCGCAGACCCGGCAGCCGTTCGCGCCGGCTCTCGATGATCCCGCGGGTGCCGTCATCGCTCTCCCCGTCGGCGATGATGATCTCGGGCGGCGTCGCCAGGCCGGTCTGGCCGGCCAGGTCGTCGAGGAACGGGCCGATGAAGCCGGCCTCGTTGCGGCAGGGGACGATGATGGTGACCGTCGGCTTCTCGGCTGCTGCGGCCCGCGGTTCGGCTTCGGTCATGATGGCTCTGCCTCTCCCTGCCAGGTCTTTCCGATGATCCCGGGTGCATCCCGTCTCTATCGCCCGAAGAGTCCGGGCTACCGGCCCAGGGCCACATAGAGCGAAAGCAATTGCGGCACTTGGGATTCCCAGCTGTAGCTTTCCAATGCGGCTGCGCGCCCCGCCGCCCCCATCTCTGCCGATATCCGCGGATCCGCGAGCAGCGATGCGATCGCATCGGCGACCGACACGGGGTCGGTCGGGTCGACGAGGGCACCGCTCCCGGATCGTTCGACGATCGATCGGTACAGGGGAAAGTCCGACACGACCGAGGGAATCCCGAGCGCCATGTACTCGAAGAGCTTCGTCGGGTAGGAATCCATGTAGTTGGGAAGCGGCTGCAGGAGGGCGGCTCCGACCTCACAGCCCGCAATCATTCCGAGGCCGTCCGCCGGGGCGAGATAGCCGGGAAACTCGACATGGCGCAGCTCCAGCTTCTCGGCCATATCCCTCAGGTCCGCCATGGTCCGGGGCGGCCCACCTCCGATGAGGAGACACCCCACCTCGACTCCGCGACGGCGCAACTCGGCGGCTGCCTGAAGCATCACGAAGGCGCCCCGTTCCCGCGTGATCGATCCGATATAGCCGATCCAGGGTAGCCCTGCAGGTCTTGCCTGCGCCACGATGTTGCGGACATCCTCCAGGATCGGAAAATTCAGGACCTCGACACTGTCCGTTACCCAGGGACGCGATTCCCCATACGACTTTTCGGCGTATACCACGGAGCACCGGGGCAACAACAGCCTCTCGACGGTCCGGGCGATGCCGGCCGCCAGAGGCCGCACCACGGCGGGGATCCAGTGCTTCTGCCTCAGCTGCGCGGGCAGGTCTTCATGCATGTCGTAGACGACGCGGATCCCCGCAGCCCGCAGGTATGGGATGCCCACCATCAACTCGGGGTCGTGGAGATGGACCCAATCCGGATTCAGTTTTTTCGCGACACTCAAGACGCCGGGTACCGTTCTCAAGACCCGATCGAACCTCGACCGAGGTCGCGCCACGCTGTGGATCGTCACCCCTTCGAGTATCAGACTCTCTGCACCGGCCATGACCAGATGGACTTCGTGACCCGCCCTGGCCACCGACCGACATTCCTTGTAGCAGATCCTCGGATCGCCCGGTGGGTGCACAGACGATATGTGGACGATCCTCATGTGATTGCTACTCCTGCGGTTCCGCAGAGACCGGCATCTCCGGAGACGACTTCTCGGCACTCAACAGGAAGTAGCCCACGATCAAGCCGACCAGGGCCAGCGGAACAGTTCCATGGGTCAACAGGAATGTCGTGAACGTCGCGCTGACCAGGGACAGGTTGGCAACCAGGTAGGCCGCCAGGATCGATGTCAACAACCGCCCCCGCAGATGCGCGAAACAGGTCAGGAAGAAGTCGAGGGAACAGACCAGCACGAGACTCACGCACCACCCGATCCAGTATCCGAAAGAACCCTGGTAGTCGAACAGGAAGCAGGTCACTGCGGAAACGGTCACATAGGGATTCAGGACGAAATTCAGTCCGACGGAATTGGAGATGTTCCGGTAGGTCTCCCCGAACAGGATCGCCAGCGGCCGGATGTTCTCGAACCCGAACAGTCCTTCCCTCTGGGCGAGAGCATTCGTCCAGACGCCTGTCTCCATCGGCATCACGAACGTCCTGTGAAACAGGCCACTGGAGAAGTACTCCACGAGGACCTCGCCGCTGAGCTGATCGGTTTTGCCTTCCCTCATGACCGTAAGCAGGGTCGCTAGGACCAGGAGCCCGACGACGCTCACGCCGACCACCGACATCCCGCGCCGTACGCCCAATCGCAACATGCCGACAACGCCCAGCACCATCAGCAGGAGCCCTCCGGGCGTCCGGGCTCCTGAAAGCATGACACTGAGGAGCAGA
>JAGRNP010000207.1 GCA_020440705.1 bacterium
GTGTCCGGACCGGTGGCGTGGTACGTCCCGGATCTGCTCTGCCTCCCCGTCGTGCTCGGTGCCGTGCTCATGGCCCAGCGGCTGGCCGGCCGCCCCCCCGCCTGGCGCCTGCCGTGGTGGCACGGCATGCTGATCGCGATCCTCTACGGCCTGTGGTTCGAGGTGATCGCGCCCCGGTGGCTGGGGCGGGGGACCGCCGATCCGCTCGACGGGGCGGCCTATCTCGTCGGTTGGCTGCTGTTTCATCGGTTGATCAACCGCTGACCGGGTGAACTCCAAGCCATAGTCCGAGACCGAGATGGTGAATCTGGGAGAAAAATCCACCGATTTCCTGTAAGATCGCCGGGCAGGGGGGCGATGCCGCAGGATGCCGCAGGGACGGCGCAAGGGGGAGACGAAGACTTGCACGAGACGGGAGAACTCGTTCGCCAATACCGGGTCGTGCGGCGGATCGGCCGCGGCGGCATGGGGGAGGTGTACGAGGCCGAGGACGAAACCCTGCGGCGCCGGGTCGCCCTCAAGACCATCCGGGCCGAGGAGCGGCCCTCCGCCCGGGAGAAGTCCCGCTTCCTGCGCGAAGCCCGCATCCTGTCCCGTCTCGACCATCCCGGGATCTGCCGCATCCACGACTACATCGAGGGCGAAGACCGCGATCACCTGGTGCTGGAGTTCATTCGCGGCCGCACCCTGTCCGATCTGGAGTTCCCCGTCCGCGGCCGGCTGGGCCTGGTCGAACAGCTGCTGCGCGTCCTGGCGGTGGCCCACGAGAACGACATCGTGCACCGCGATCTCAAGCCGGACAACGTCATGGTGACCGACACCGGCGTGCTGAAGGTTCTCGATTTCGGGCTGGCCCGCCCCGGAGCGCGACTGCGCGGCGATGCGGACACCGTGAGTGCCGGTGGCGGGCCGATCGTCCCGGCCGACGGCGTGGGCGACACCTTCACCATCGAGGCCGGCATCCTCGGCACGCCGGCCTACATGAGTCCGGAACAGGCGCGCGGCGAACCGGCGACGTCGGCCAGCGACATGTATTCCTGCGGCCTGATCATCCATTTCCTGCTGACGGGCACCGGAGCCTACGGCGAGCCGGGCAACGTCGTGCGGCTCCTGGACCGGGTCCGCGACGCCGATGTCCTGCCGCTCCCGGGAGTCGATCCGGACCTGGCTGATCTCGTCGCCCGACTGACCCACCGCTCCCCCGGCGCCCGCCCATCCGCCGAGTCGGCCCTGATCCGGTTGCGTCGCATCCGCACCAAGCGGTCCCGGCGCCATCGGCGCATCGCCCTGGCCGCCGCGGTCATCGTCCTGCTGCTGGGCGGCCTGAAGTACACGCGGGACCTGCGCTTCGAGAGAGGTCGGGCCGACGAGCAGCGCGCCCGCGCCGAAGATCTGTTCGGTTTCATGCTGGGCGACCTGGGGCCGCGCCTGGAAGAGGTCGGCCGGCTCGACATCATGGACGGTGTCGGCAACCAGGCCCTGCGCTATTTCGCTGGACGGGACACGACCTCCCTCGACGTGGGCGACACGCGTCGCCTGGCCCGGACCCTGAACCTGATCGGCGAGATCCGCATGAAACGTGGGCAACCCGACTCGGCCGAAGTGGCGTTCCGCCGGGCCCGGGAACTGCTGCGGGCGCGGGCGGTCGCCGCCAGGGGGGATGCGGAAGCCCAGGCGCTGCTGGGCTCGACCGAGTTCTGGCTCGGCAGCGTCGCCTACGGGCGGGGAGATCTCGCCCGGGCGACGGAGTGCTTCCGGACCTATCACCGCATCTCCAGGGAACTCGTGTCCGCGGACCCGACCGAGCCGCGTTGGCGCCAGGAACTGGCCTACGCCCAGACAAACCTGGCGGCCGTGTACCGCGCCAACGGCGAGACGGCCTCGGCCCTGCTCGTCCTCGACGAGGCCATTGCCGCCAAGCGGGCCCTGCTAGCCGACGATCCCGCCGACGCGGACCTCAGGAGCAGCCTCGCCAATTCCGAGGCCATGATGGCCGAGGTGCAGTCCGAGGCCTGGCGTTTCCGAGAGGCCCTGGAGCACCTGCACCGGGCCCGCCTCCTCGCCGAGGAAGCCCTCGCGAGTTCCCCGCTCGACGCCGAACTGAGCAGCCGCTGCTCGACCCTGCTGCAGCGCGAAGGCGTGATGCTGTTGAATCTCGGGCATGTCGGCGACGCACGGCCCCTGCTGGAACGCGACCTCGACCTGGCGCGCGAACTGGTCGGGCGGGAGCCGGAGAACGTGGACTGGCGGGTCGGCTACGCCATCAGCCTGGCGACGGCCATGCGGGCCGCGGTCTACGCGGACCGGGTCGACGAGGCCGACGCCTTGCGTCGGGAATGGACGGAGCGGGGCGCCGATGCCGGTACCGGGACGGATGGGATCCTCGCGCGGGCGTCGGTGGCCCGCGAGATCGCCCGCCTCGACCTCAGCCGCGGGCGACCGGCGGACGCGCTGCGTGGGCTCGGCTCCTCGCTGGCCGAACTGGAACCGCGCGTGGCGACGTCGGGCCGCTGCAGGATCTCGTCCCTGCGGTCGCTGGCGCTCGCGATGGCGGCCGCCTGCCTCACGGGCGAGGCCGCACGGTACGACGCCGCGCGAGACCGCTTCGCGACGCTCTGGGCCGATGGCGCGGGCGTCGATGGGGACGCGCCGGCGGTGGCGAGTCGACGGGACTGGGCCTGGCTGACGGGTGACGAGGAGATCGTCGAGACAACGAGCGGCCGACTGGACGGAGCGGGCTGGGCCGCACCGGCCGAGGGTTGGCTGCGCAGGCTGATCGCGGGATCAGGAAAGGTGGATGAACATGAGCTGGTGTTTCCATGTCGTTGAAGTCGAGCTGCTGGACGGCGGCGAACTGGCCCTGACCTTCCGGGGCACGGGGGCCGAGGTCAGGAAGATCGAACTCGATTCCAACGATATCGTCGTCTTCGAGGTGACTAACATGCGCAACGATTTCCCGCGCCCCACCCTCTTCTCGGTAACGGAGATCACCACCGGGAAGGCGTCCAAGGCGAAAGCGGTCGCCACGGCCGCTCCCGACCGCGAGACCTGGGTCCGCAAGTCGGGGGCGCGCAGGATCACGGGGCTCTGCATCCATCAGCGGGGACGCCGGCTCTTCGTGGGCAACGAGAACTCCCGCAAGAAGGTGCGGCTCAAGTTCGACCTCGAAGTCGACACCTTCCCGCTGACCGGAGATGGTGGGGTCTGGGGCGTCGATCCGGAGCTCGTCGTCAAGAAGAAGGACAAGTTCACGCCCAACTCCTGCGACGACTTCCGCAAGGCGGTGAAGATCTGGATCAAGAAGGAGAAGATCGCGGCCGCCAAGAAGAGTGGGAAGTAGGTCGCCGGCGGCGGCCGGCTCATGCGGGCTCCCGGTCACCGCTTCCGCCCCGGCTTCGCCGGCTCCGGCTTGTTCCAGGCATGCTCCGGATTGTTGAACTCGCCGAAGTCCGCGCTGCTGGTCTCGTAGATCTGGC
>JAGRNP010000208.1 GCA_020440705.1 bacterium
ACCGGGAGAGGCGGCACGAACTGGGGTATGCGTTCTGAACTATGACCCAGCGTCTATCGGCGATCAGCACTCGGCGGAAGACACATTCTTGAAGGCACAACCTTTTTCATCGCACCAGCAGCAGCTTGCCCGTGCCGGACCAGGTGCCGGCGCGCACGCGGAAGAGGTAGGCGCCCGAAGCGACGCCCCGGCCGGTGTCGTCGCGTCCGTCCCAGTTGACGGCGTGGCGCCCGGCGGGCAGGGGGCCGTCGACGAGGGTGGCCAGGCGGCGACCGTCGACGCCGAAGACCTCGAGCCGGACCCGGCGCCGGGCGGGCAGGTCGAACACGATCCGTGTGGCGGGATTGGCCGGGTTGGGGTGGGCCCCGTGCAGGGCGAACCGGCGCGGTGTGGCGTCTTCCGCCGGCACGGCGGAGACGAATCCCTCGACGGGCAGGGGCGAGTTGTCGGTGCCGCGGGCGTCGTAGGTCGCGACCGGGGGCGGCAGCCCGGCGTCGAGGGCGATCCGCAGCAGCTCGCCGTCGCCGGCGAGTCCGCGCCCGGCCCCGAGGACGGCGAAGGTCGCGTCGAGCCCGTCGCCCGCCTGCCGCAGGTGCACCGGATCGGCCTGGGCCACCAGCAGCGAACCCGCGGCGGCGGTGGCGGTGACGCCCGCGGGCAGCTCGACCCGGACCCGCAGGCCCTTCAGGGCCGGGCAGGGGTCCAGCAGTGTGAGCGTCCACGCGTCGGCCGCCGGCTGCGACCAGCCCAGCCGGACCGTGCCCGCGCCGGGGACGGTCTCCGGCCCCGGTCCCACGCCGGCGCCGTAGCGTTCGGCGAAGATCATCAGGTCCTCGAGGTCGATCAGGCCGTCGGGCAGCGGCAGGCCGTGGGGCGTGCCCGTGTCGGTGGGGCCCACGTCGCATTCGGCGAGGAAGCCGGGGTCGGACAGGACCTTGCCCCAGCTGAGGTCCAGGTGGGCCAGGTCGGACGCGTCGGTCAGGTGGTCGTAGCCCGGCGCCGGCGACGTGGTCACGTCGGCGAGGAAGTAGTTGCGGGTGCGGGCCTGGGCCGTGGGCGCGGCCGGCGAGGTCAGGCCGACCATGTCGACGGCGAAGGCCGTGAAGGCGTGCACGTCGCGGGCGCTGCCATCGGCGGGCCAGGCCGCCGTCGCGCCTGCGAGGCCGGCGGCCACCGAGTCGCCGGCGCCCGGGGCGGCCGGGAAGTCGGGCCAGCGTTCGCGGTAGAGGGGGTACTCGCCGGTGGGGATGCTGCGGACCACGACCTCGCGCAGGTTGGCGTCCAGCCCGGCCGGATCGTCCCAGCCCAGTTCGACCCGGTCGGGGCCCGGGGTGGCGACGAAACCCGTCACCGGCAGGGGCGGCGTGTTGTCGGCCAGGAGCGTGTCCTGGCGCACGGCGAGGTTGCCCGCCGGATCGACCGCCAGCACCGACCACAGCACCGGACCATCGGCGGGATAGAGCGACACGGGCAGCCCGTTCCAGCGCGCGATGCCGCCGTCGAAACTGTCGGGCTGGCGCAGGTAGCCGGTCAGGCCGAGCAGCGCGGTCTGATCGGCGAAGACGTCCGTCCGGCCCAGGTGGGGGTCGCCGTCGCTGACCGGCGCGGCGAACTCGACCAGATCGCCGTTCTTGGCGTAGAGGTCGGTGTGGGGCAGGGAGAGGTTCTGCGGGGCGGGGGCCCCGATGACGGGTGCGACCACGTCGGCCACCACGAGGCCCGGGGCGGCGACGGCGCCGGCGATGTCCATGTTGGCGGCGTCGCGCAGATGCCGCAGGTGGACGTCGAGGGGAACCTCGGTGTAGTCCGGCGCGCCGACGAGGCGGAAGCGCACCGTGAACAGGTCGGCGCTCGCGGCGCCGGGGGCCGGACCGCCGAGCGCCGCGTCGACCCGGACGCCCCCGGGGATGGAGAGCACCTGGAAGAGCGCCGCCTCGGCGAAGGGTCCGGCGGCGGGGCGGGTCACGTCGCCGGGGGCGACCTTCAGGACGGACTCGTCCCAGGTCACCTCCACGGAATAGCCGTACACGCCCGCGCCGCCGCCCACGTGCCGGATGGTCACCTCGTCGGTGAACTCGCCCGCCAGGCTGTCGGCCAGGCTGATGTAGCGGGGCAGGGGCGCGGGGTAGAGGTTGCCCGTCAACCAGGGATCGAACAGCACGTTGCCCACGACGGCGTCGCCGAGTCCGCCCGGATTGCGCAGCGGCGCCAGGGGGCCCGAGGGATCGCCCCAGTGGTTGCCCCGGGCGTCGCACGGGTCGCCGGTGTCGGCATAGATGCCGGCGGCGCTGTTGGCGCCGAACCACGTGCCCCGCACCCGCCCGACGGAGCGGGCCGTCCCCGCCTCCAGGGCCAGCAGACCGGTGCCCCAGTCGGTGATGCGGCAGTCGGCCACGTCGAGCACGGTCTCGGCCAGGCTGGCGAAGTGGACGACGCCGCGGGAGTTGGCCAGACCCGCGCCGGCGATGGTGCAGCCGGTGACGGTCACGGTCGTGGCCAGGGGGCTGACGATGGTCTTGTCCGGGGTCTCGGCCTGGGGGCTCGGCCGGGCCGGCGCGCCGGCGACGAGCTTGGCCGCCGACCCCGGGCCGGTGACCACGAGCCCCGAATTGAACGGCAGGTCGTCGGGGTAGCCCGAGATGGTGCCGTCGCGCAGGTCGAGACGCGTGGCGATGGCGTACACGTTGGCCTGGTTGCCCTCGGCCACGAGCCCGGACGCCTCCCAGGCGCCGGCGTAGTAGAAGAGGAAGCCGCACGCCGTCGTCGATCCGGACGCCTGGCCGTCGTACCAGGCCCCGCGCGCGGTGCAGTCGGTGATGGTCCCGGTGGTCCCGTTGGCCAGTTCGAAGGCGTTCAGCACCGCGTCGCTGGGCAGCAGGCCGCCGTCGCAGGTGATGCGCCGCAGGTCGTGGCTGCCGCCGCTCCCGAAGGCCGCGAAGCCGGACTTCTGGAACTTCACGACCGTGATGTCCTCGGCCGCGAAGGCGATGGCGTCGCTCGGCTCGCTGGCCACGTTCAGGCCGATGCCCGACGGGGTCGTGCCGACCGGCGTGGCGTGGACGCTGCGGATGTCCACCCGACGCACGAGCCCCCCGGCCCGCTGGTACATGATGCCCACCAGACGGGTGCCGGTGCGGGCCCGGCCGGCACCGTCGACGGCGAGGTCCTGCAGCGTGACGTCGATCCCCGGCCCGACGGCGAACACCACCGCGTTGTAGATCACCGGCGAGACCGTGTAGGGCATGAAGACCGGGGCCCGGATCACCGTCAGGTCGGCGCCCGCCCCGGTCAGGGTCAGGGACCGGGTGATCACGACCTGCTCCTCGTAGAGCCCCGCCGCCACGACGACCTCGTCGCCCGCCGCCGCCGCATCGACGGCCGCCTGGATCGTCGGGTAGACCGCGGGCACCGCCAGTTGGGCGGCGCGGGCCGGGGACGTCGCACCGAGGGCCGCGGCCAGGACGAGACCGCAC
>JAGRNP010000209.1 GCA_020440705.1 bacterium
CCTGGGTCGTGGCCACCGTGAATCTCCAGCTTCCCGTCGCGGCCGGATCCTCGTCCAGGCCGATGAAGATGGCGTCCGGATCGGCGGGATCGGTCCATACCCGACCGTTCTTTGCGGGATCGTCGAGTTCGAAACGGGCGCCGCGGCTCACCAGGTCCACGGCCGCGAGAGCCCGCTGGGGCTGCCCCGCCGGCGCTCCCGACACCGCGAGCCCGACGCTGCGCGGACGCCCGGACGCCACGAACGCGCGCGCCAGCCCGCCGGGCACGTCTGCGGAGAGGGACAGGAAGCTGCAGCGCAGGACGGGACGCCCGTCGGCGGTGTCATGCCCCAACTGCACCGAGAGCAGGTCGGCGGCCGGGCTCAGGCCCGGGGCCCCCACGCCGTCCACCAGCAGCACCTCGTCGGAGACGAAGGCCGCCCCGACCGGAGCGGCAGCAAGGACCGACCCGATGGCGGCGAAAAAGAAGACCAATGGGAGGGATCGGGTCGCGATGTGACGCATGGTGCGGGGCCTCGCTCGGGAAACCAGGGGCGCGACGGCACACCGGGTCCGCCCCCGGGGGAGGGCTCGGCGCGCCGACCGGAATCCCCGTCAGCGCGGGAATTCTGATCAATCTTTACCTCACAAGATCATACCACAAAGGAAATTGCGGGAACAAGGGTATTCTTGGCGTTTCCGGACGTTTCCGGCCGGATCGGCCCTGCGCCGCCCGGCCGGATTCCGGCGCCGTCGCGGCGATCCGGCCTCCGATCGGGAGCCGGAATCGAGCCTCATCCGGCGGTGCCGTCCCCGCCCCGGCGGGTCCGGCCCTGGGCCACCCCGACGAGCTGCCCGATGGTCGCGTCGAGGTCGCCGGCCAGGGAGGCCAGTTCGCGCGCCGAACCGGCGGACTCCTCGCTCGTGGCCGCGGCCTGCTGGACGCCGGAGTCGATCCTGGCCATGGCGATGTTGACGTGCTCGATGCCCTGGGCCTGTTCGGACGTCTGCGAGGCGATCTCGGACATGAGGGTCTGGATCTCGTGGACCGCCGCCGTAACGTCCTGGAGGTTCCGCGACAGGTCCGCCGCCAGACCGACACCGGCCTCGGCGCTGCGCTGGCTCCCGTCCACCATGGTCGCGGTGCTGCTGGCGGCCTCGGCACTGCGCCGGGCGAGATTGCGCACCTCTTCGGCCACCACCGCGAAGCCCTTGCCGGCATCGCCGGCCCGGGCCGCCTCGACGGCGGAATTCAGGGCCAGCAGGTTGGTCTGGAAGGCGATCTCGTCGATGGTCTTGACGATGCGGCCCGTCTCGACGGTCGAGGCCCGGATCTCCTCGATGGCCTCGAGCAGACGGTCCATGGCGGCCATGCTGCCGTCGATGAGCTCGGAGGCGTTGCGGGTGAACCCGTCGACCCTGCGGGCGTTGTCGGTGCTCTGACCGGTCAGGGCGCCCATCTGCTGCAGGGATGCGGAGGTCTCCTGCAGGCTCGCGGCCTGGTCGCTGGTGCCGAGGGCGAGGTGCTCGCTCGCGGCAGAGATCTGACCCGCCGCGGCGGTCATCTGCTGCGAGCCCGAGGTCAGGCTGCGGATCACGGCCGTGATCGGCCTGGTGAGCGAGAGGGCGAAGAGGAACGATCCCGCCAGGATCAGCACCATCGCCGCCCCCACCACCGCCGAGACGATGTTGCGGCTCGACCCGATCTGGCCCAGGAAACCCTGACTGAGGGTCGCGATGCGCGAGTTGGCGGTGCTGACACGGCCCGCCTGGTCGCGGCTCGCGGCCAGGGCGGTGGCGACCGATTCGAGGCCATCGGCCTCGGTCCCGAGCACGCTGGAGAAGCTCTCCATCTCGCGCACGGTGGCGCCCAATCCGACGAGGGCTTCGCGCCGCACCCGCTCCTGGATGTCGCCGACCTCGTCGGAGATGTCCTCGAGGGACCAGCGCGCCTCGCCGTCGGGCAGGTCGGCGCTGGCCTCGTCGATAGTCGCCACCAGGTCGGCAAGGGTCTGCGCGAGGGTCGCGATCTTGCGCTCGTTGATGCGCACCGCCTGGTTGGACTGGTCGATCTCCGTGGTCAGGGCCACGATGCGGGTCATCGCCGCGCGCAGCGAGTCGTCGGCGGCGGCGACACCGGCGGCGGCCCGGTCGGCGTCGCCCACTCCGGCGTCGGCTTCGCGCACGATCGCGCCGAAACCGGCGTTCAGGCTACCGTAGCTGTACAGCGTGAGCCCGAGGATGGCCGCCAGCACGAAGCTGACGGCCCCTCCGGCGGCGATGAGCTTGGCCTTGATGGACATCGACGTTCCCCCTCGTGATCTACATGCTCGCGCCGCCGCCGCCGGCTTCCTTCTCGTACATGCCCACAGCCGCGTTCATCTCCTTGAGCAGCGGCAGGTTGGTCGTGGCCAGGGTCTGCAGGTCGGTGGCCGAGAAGGCGGTCGTGCCCGGGGCGGCGCCGTTCTCCACCACGGGCTTGAACGTCGCCCACAGCCCGGCCACCACGTCCAGCTGGGCGCGGATATCGGCGTTCGAGGTCGCTGGCAGGCCCAGCACGTCGTCGCCGTCCTTCAGCCCGGCCAGGGTCCGCTCGAAGAGGGTGTAGGTCTCCAGCAGGTTCAGCTTGTTGGCGTCGGTTTCGTGACCGTAGGCGACCAGCAGGTACTCCTTGCTCATCTTCTGGGTGAGCATGCGCTGCTTGCCGGCCAGGTTGATGGTCACGGCGAGGCCCGGATCGGCGCTCAGGCCGGCGCTGCTCGCGTCCTTCTCGTACAGCTTCACGCACTTGTTCATCTGCTGGAGCAGCGGCAGGTTGGCGGCGGCCACCTCGGCCACCTGGTCGGGCGTCACGGCGCCGGCGGCCACGATCGCGTCGACGGTGGCGTGGAAGCCGGTCCAGATCTCCCCGATGGTGTCCAGCTGCCGCAGGATGCGCGCATTGGTGGTCGGCGGCAGGCGCAGATCGGCGTCGCCGTCGCGCAGCCCGTGCAGGGTCTTGTCGAACAGCGCCGCCGTCGCCGCCAGATTCTTCAGGTTGGCGGCCTTGTCCACGTCCATGGCGACCAGCATGATCTCCTTGCTCATCTTCTGGCTCAGCATGCGCTGCTTGCCGGACAGGTTCAGGACGACACCGTATTCGGCGGCCGTCGGCCCTTCGGCCGCGGCGACGATGAGCGGCGTGCCCAGCAAAGTCAGCACGAGGACGGCGAGAGAAAGGCCGGCGACGGCCGGACGGAAGCGAAGGATCTGCGACATGACGGAATGCCTCCCGGTCGGAATCGGTGCGGATGCGGGATCGCTATCCGTACCCGCATCGGCACATACGCAAAATCCTTAACCATTTTTGTCTTCTAATATGGATCAGTGATGTCCTGTTAGCGCGATCCGGACTGGCCGCGGCCACCGAGAACACGGTGCAGATGGCAGTCCACCGTGTGGTCGTTGACCATCCCGGTGGCCTGCATGAAGGCGTAGCA
>JAGRNP010000210.1 GCA_020440705.1 bacterium
CACCTTGGTCCCAGACGGATAGACCTGAAGCTCGAGACCTGGAGTCTGGGTGTCGTAGTAGTAGCCGCGCCGGATCGGGTCGGGTGTCAGACTGTCGATCGCCCGCTTACCGAACTTGAACCTCTTCGCCGCCATCAGTGACCTCCCCAGGATCCTTTGTTCTACGTATGTTCTACACGGCTGGGCAAAAGCTAGCACGTCGGGGCGTCCGCTGGCAACCACATAAGCTGTTATTTTAAAGCAATAAAGCAAGCCGGGCACAATCTGGCAACGCGTGGCAAAGATAGGGGCGACTGACTCTTAATCAGTAGGTTCGGGGTTCGATTCCCTGGCGGCGTACCAAAAAAATAAAGGACTTACGTCATTTTGGCGTAAGTCCTTTTTCGTTTGGGGTAGCGGTTGGTGTAGCGGGCTTTGGCGTAACCTTCCCCTCCAAGAAGACCGTTTGATATCAGAGTATCGGAACTCCGGTTTCCTGTTCCAGGCCTTACCCCGGAGCTTTATCGCGCCCGAACAAAATCAGTATGGCGCGAAACCCATCTCCGAAAAAGGACGCGAACAAGACCGCCCGCCCATCATCACTATTGTGAGCCACCAACACGTTCAGTACCTTCAACTCGAGATCCGGTCTCGCCGTTTCAGGAACCCGTTCACCCCTCCCACACCACGATTGAAGCGCCGGAATGTCAATCGCCCGAGTCATCTACCCCTTCCTTCTGATCGCCGCCCTCCTCTCGGCAACTGCCCATGCGGAGTGGTCCAACGAGTTCGGCCCGACAGGCTTCGGCAGTAGCAGCCGCCCTGAAGCAGTCGTCGATTACGGGGGCCAACTCGTCGTGGCTGGCCGCTTCTCGAATGCCGGCCGCGACCGGGTCGAAAAGGTCGCCCGCTGGGACGGCAGCCGCTGGATCCAACTCGGATCGGGGCCTCGCAACATCTCATGTTTGGCTGTTTATGGCGGCAGCCTGGTTGCTGGAGGGTCCTTCGCGGCCCTAGACAGCATGTTCTCGTCCGGACTCGCCCGATGGGACGGCGAGGGCTGGCGGGGGCTCCCTGGTGGCCTGGCGGGAGACGTCCACGCCCTGGTGGTCTTCGAAGGCGGCTTGTACGTCGGCGGCCGCTTCGCTCTTGAGGCGGGTTCCACGATACGACATCTCGCCAGGTGGGACGGTCAGAGGTGGCACGCGGTCGGCCACGGGATCGCGGGTGGCGGCCGGACCCGGGTCGAAGCGCTGGCGGTCCACGACGGCAGCCTGATCGTCGGTGGCGTATTCAACCGCGCCGGCACGGCCGATGCCATGAACCTCGCCGCGTGGGACGGCGCCGCCTGGCGGTCGTTCGGAGAAGGCCCTGACGACGTCGTGTCGGCGATCCAGGGGCACGGAGATCGGCTCTACATCGGCGGCAGCTTCAACAACGTGTCGGGGGTCGCGGCAACCTCCGTGGCCTGCTGGTCCGGGGGACAATGGTCGGGGATGTCCGGGGGCCTGGGGAGAGAATACCAGACTCGACCTGAAGTGAACGCTATGGTCGTCTGGCGAGAAAAGCTGATCGTCGGCGGGCGCTTCGACTCTGCCGGCGGCAGGAGGGCCCGCGCGATCGCCTCGTGGGATGGAAGTGCGTGGCAGTCAGAGTTGCCGGAGTTCTTCACGTCACCGACCTACCCGGGCCAGCTATCGGTCGCCGACCTTATGGTCTTTGGCGGACGGCTCGTCGCAGTCGGTGAGATCCCGGGCGGAGAAGGCTTTCTGCTGAACAATCTTGGGCTTTGGGACGGCAAACGCTGGGATCCCCTCGTCACAGGCCAGGGCGTGGGCGGGGGACTGATGGAGTTGAAGCGTTTGGCAGATCAGATCGTCCTCGAGTGCGGCACCGGGGCCGGCGCGCGGAACGTATTCGGGCCCGCCGTGTGGGGCGATGGCCAATGGGAGCCGTATCCGGGGCCGGCCGCAGGCTCGCCGGGCCTGGACGTCGACCTCAAGCTGATCACCGAGGTCGGCGATCGGGTCGTCGGATTCGGGCGCATGCCTGTCGGTAATCCCCCTGAACGTCGCGAGCGACCGGAGTTGGCTTGGCATCTCGCCCAATGGGATGGCGGTCGTTGGGCGCCCACGTCACCGCGGTCCCCATTCGGGCTGTCCTGGGCCCATGGTGCGGTCGCCTTCCGGGACACCGTGTGCGTCTTCGGCGACTTCTCCGAAGGTGACGACCGGGACTACCCGGGGCTGCTCTTCGATGGCGATGCATGGCGGCCGATCTCGCGACCGGATCCCGCTGCGAGCCTCCGCAGGACAGTCGTCGTCGGGGATCGACTCTATGCCGCCTGGACAGTGAAGTCCGTCGGTGACACGTTGAGGGGGCTCGTCACCGTCCTGAACGGGACCAACTGGTCTGTTCTGAAAGCAACCGAGCACTGCGAGCCGACGGCCCTCGGGGGCTGGGGTGCCGAACTCGTAGTGGCGGTCTCGGACCCCTTTGAAATGATGTCCGAATCGACGCGGATTCAGGCCTGGAACGGCCGCGAGTGGCGCCCTGTTCCGGGAGACTTCCGTGGCCGTGCGGGCCGCCCGGGAGGGATCGACGCGCTGGCCGGCTACAAGGGGCACCTCGTTGCCAGTGGCATCTACGCTGGGATCGACGGTGTCGCATGCCGCAACGTCGGCTGGTGGGATGGTGAACTGTGGCGACCTCTCGAGGGCGGAGTGAGTTACCAGGCCTACCGGATGGTTGCGACGGAGAACAGCCTTTGGCTGGCCGGAAGCTTCAAGGAAGCGGGTGACTTTCCGTCGGAACACGTTGCCCGCTGGGATGGACCGCTTCCTGTCCCCGAGGTCCTGCCCGCATTTGAACCCGAGACGCCGGTCGTCCCGCAGCGGAAGGCATCGGCCGCCTCGGCTTCCCCTGAAGTCGAGGAAGTGCCGGGTCTGTTCGCGAACGGTGAGTTTCGGGCGTGGACCGACAGCACGCCGGCGCACTGGCGCTGGCAGGCGCGCGCCGGGAGCGGTTGCGAACTGCCTGTGATCGGGCCGGTTCGGGCCCTGGAGGGCGGAGTCACGATCCAATCACCGGCCTGCGGCGAATTTGCGGCGACGCTGTCCCAGATTTTCGAGATTGCCCGTGGGGCGACCTTCCGTGTCCGCGCCCGGTACTCTTTGCACGGGGCCGCAGACCAGACGGAGCGACGGCGCGCCATGCTCGTCCTGGGCGACTACAAGGTGAGTCCGGACGGGAAACGGTCCTGGTCCGAGCACTCCCAGTCGCACACATCTCTCCAGAACGGTGCGGACAATTTCGCGGAGATCGTACTCCGAACTGCTCCGGAAGCGACCCAGGCGAGTGTCGATTTCAGCATCACAGGTGAGGACCTGGCTCTCACGGTTCACGAAGTGACGGTCGAGGTGATTCCA
>JAGRNP010000211.1 GCA_020440705.1 bacterium
TGGGGAACGGGCACTGCGGCGGTCTTGGCCGCCGCCGGCGCCTCGGACGGTCCCGGCCGCAGGGCCACGTCCTGACGGAGCGTCGTGGGCGCCGCGAAGTTGTGCCGCGTGCTCGTGCGATGGACGGCGTTCAGGTCGCCGTGGGCCAGGTGCCCGGCGATGAGTTCCTTGTATTCCTTCTGCTGCGGCGTGGCCCCGGTGTCCAGACGGGCCATCATCAGGCGCCGCCAGGCGGCGAAGGCCGCCCCCTCGGTCTCCACCGCGGCGATGCCGTAGTTGTTGCCCTTGACGGTGGTGAAGGAGGCGAAGCGCAGCTCCTTGCGGCTGGCCTCGGGCAGGCTGGCGATGATCAGGGCGAGGGCGCGCTCGCTGTCACGCAGTCCCTGCTCCAGGGGCAGCTGCAGCTTGCCGTCCTGGAGGAAGGCCAGCACCGCCTCGTCGACGAGGCCGACATCCTCCTGGCCCGGCTCGGGCTCGACGAGAGGCGGCCGGTCCTCCGGGTCGATCTCCAGCCGCTCCATGCCGCGCTGGCCGTTCCAGTCCTCGCGGAACTCGACGACACCGGCCACCGCGTAGGGATTGCGGCCGAACGACGCATACAGGGCGTCGGTCAGGACGACGGCGTGGAAGAGCGGTTTGTCGCCGGCCGAAGCCCGGATCACGGCGAAGAGGCGCCCGCGCATGGACGGCATGGTCGACTGCAGCGGATGCGACATCAGCACCGGATACTGCAGGCCCAGTTCGGGCGCCTGCCCCCAGGCCTCGCACAGGCCGTGGATCTCGGCGCTGGCATCCGTTCCCATGCCCGCCGAATGGGCGAGTTCCTGCCGGCCGCCGGCCTCCGCCAGGTGATCGTGCCCATAGAGAATCTGTTCGATGAACGGCATTTCCATCCCCCGTCTCGGGTGCGCAAGGCCCCGCGCCAGGGCGGCGGGGCACGTCATCACTCCCTCCTCTTCGGCAGATCCGGAGACGATTTGAGTCCCGGATGCGGAACGCCCCGGCCGCAGGGAGCGGCCGGGGCGTCCGGTTCCGGGGTCGGCGGGCGGGTCTAGACGTCCCGCTCCTTGCCCAGGCGCTTGATCTTGTGGACGTTGCCGGGCGACTGGGCGGCCGGATGCTCGGTTTCGAACATCTCCCGCGGCATCTTGCCGGTCAGCCAGCTCGGGTTCATGGGGTACACGTGCGGGTTGAAGACCACGCCGTACATGTGCCAGACGAGGATCGCCAGCATGGCCAGCCACGCCTCGTAGTAGTGGATGACCAGGAAGACCTCCATCGCCTGCTTGCCGACCAGGTCGACGATCGAGCTCTCGAACCAGAGCGCCAGACCCGTCATCACCATGACCACCGTGCCCCAGATCAGGGCCCAGTACTCGGCCTTCTCGACGAAGGAGAAGCGGCGCATGTGCGGGTGCTCGTTGGTGCGGCCCAGGTTGTACATGAACATGCCGAGGGCCTGCTGGGCGTCGTGGAGCCCGGGCGCGATGTCCTTCAGGAAGACGCGGCCCTTGGCCGTGAACAGGTAGCCCAGGTGCCACAGGGCGCCGAAGATCATCAGCACGGCCATGCTGCGGTGGATGAGCCCGCGCGCGGCGGCGCCGCCCTCCCAGCTGAAGATCAGCTTCGACCACCACGCGTCGTAGAAGCGGAGACTGAAGCCCGTGATGACCAGCACCGTGAAGGTGATGGCCAGCAGCGCGTGCTGCAGCACCTCGTCCGTCTCCATGCGCCGCACCTGCTCCTTGCGCAGCACGTTGCGCACCTGGCGCAGGTAGTCCAGGAAGCAGTAGCCGGCCATGCCGCCGATGACCATCAGGATCAGCAGCTTGTAGGCGATCTTGATCCAGTAGGGCCAACCCGACGTGTCGAGCTTGTCGATGTCGTGGATCGGCGTGGCCATGGCCGTCGCCGCGGAGATGCCCGTGTGGCAGCTGCCGCAGGTGTTGACCAGGTTGTTCGGGTTCACCGACGAGGCCGGATCCTTCGAGGGCAGGATCAGGTGGGCCCCATGGCAGGACGAGCAGTTGGCCACGGTCTTGTCGCCGCCGCGGCTCTTCAGGCCGTGGTAGGAGTCGACCCGCGACCAGTCCTTGCCCGTCGGCACGTCGAAACGCTCGTTCAGGTTGGCGGAGTCGTGGCACGGCGTGCAGGTGGCCTCGGCCACGCGGTAGGGGCTCACGCGGGAGCGCGGGTCGTCGGTGTGCAGGATGCCGTGCTCCCCGTGGCAGTGGGTGCACGTGGGCGCGCTGACGTCGCCGCGGGCCACGAGCTGGCCGTGGATGCCCTGGTCGAACTCGCGCTGGATCGTGGTGTGGCAGGTGCCGCACGTCGCCGAGATGTTGAAGAAGTTGATCGTCGACTCGATGTCGCCCGGCGGCAGGATCGCGTGGTGGTTCGACGCCTTCACGTGGCAGTCGTTGCACGACGCGGCCACCTCGTCGCCGCCGGCGATGGTCTGGGCATGCACGCCGCTCTGGTACACCTCGACCGGATGCTTGAAGCGGATCCCCTGCTTGGCGATGAATTCCTGGTTCTCGTGGCAGGCGCCGCACGTCGCCGGCAGATTGGCCGCGTTGACCTGGCTGGCCGGATCGATGGCCGGACGGATCTGGTGGCTGCCGTGGCACTGGGCGCAGGTCGGCACCGCCGGATTCTTGCCGACGAGACCCATGCCGTGCTGGACGTAGTCGGCGGCCACGTCGTCGTGGCAGGCACCGCAGTCGGGCATGGCGAGCTGGGCCGGGTGGGGAATCGCCGTCACGTCGGCGTGACAGTCGGTGCAGCTGAGGTCCTCGTGGACGCTGCCGACGAGGGACGCATGGGAGATCTCGGCCGGTTCGCCGCCGCTGCCCTGGTGGCAGTCGGTGCATGTGTCGTCGGTGATGGCGCCGCACGGAACGGCGACGAACAGGACGATCGCAGCGAGGAGGCTCGAGAGGACGAGACCGTGCTGGTTCCGCATTGGTCGATTTCCCTTCTGCACGGATCCTCCGCGGGACGCCGTGCCGAGGTGGCCGATCCGGGGCGGATCCCCTCGCGGGAAATCCGCCGGGACAGGGAAACGGGCCTCCCGGCGCTGCGGGGCTGATGTCACACCATCCCAGCCCCTCACTGCTGAAACGAAGCAGCTCCGCACCACCGTTCGGCCCGACCCCACGAGGGGCGCGCAGGCCCCTCTGCGGAGTCAACGTTAACCGACCAACAACCGGAAATCAAAATTTTAGGGCGTTAAATGTTTAAAAAATAAGCACTTAAAACACACGGAATGGGTGTGATTTGATAAACAGGTGGAATTGAATGTCTTAGGTTGTGCCTTCAAGAATGTGCCTGGTCCGACCATTGCCTTCCACTCTGCATGAGTGCAGACCAAACCCGCCACCCGAACTGGGCCCCTC
>JAGRNP010000212.1 GCA_020440705.1 bacterium
GCCACATTATTTTCGATCACGTGGGTGAAGAGGGCCTGACCATCAACCCGCGAGCGATCCGCTCCGCCGGCCCGACCCCGCCCGCCCGCGCCGCCCGCGGCCGCGGCCGCCCCGCCGCGCCGGCGGGGGCCGACGGTGCGCCGCCGGCTGACGCGGGTGAACACCGACGCCATCGAGACGGACATGCTCGCCCACATCATGCAGGACGACTCGGGCGAGGCCGCCCGGATCTTCCTGGCCGAACGGGGAGACCTGGCCATGCACCAGGCGCCGGCGGCCGTCCTCGCGGACGAACTCGCCGCCTGGCGCGACGCAGGGAGCCACGCCTCGCCGCGACGGTACGTCGAGGACCGCTGGAACCTCGCCGGCGACGGAGCCTACCGGGGCTTCGTCAGCCGCCTGATCAACAGGGAGGACCGGCCCGCGAATACGGATTTCACCAAGGTCGTCCGGGACTGTCTCGGCCGGCTCAGGGCTGACTTCGACCGGCGTCGCCCGACGCGGGTCGGAGCCGACGGGAACACGGGAGCATAGCGCGCGCATGGCAAACAACGACTTCGACCGGATCATCGAGGACATCAGGAAGGAAGCCACGGCCAGGGGGGGCTACATCCTCCACAGCCAGGTGAACGACCTGCTGGGCGACAACTCCGACGTCGCCCTCATCGAACGGATCTACGAGAAACTCGGCGAGCTGCAGATCGACTACTACGACACCGAGGAGCAGGCCAAGAGCCGCCTCGCGCGTCGCAAGAGCAAGGAGAAGAAGAAGGCCGTCGCCGCGCGCAAGGTCTCCCGCACCAACGTCAAGTACGACGACCCGGTGCGCATGTACCTGCGCGAGATGGGGCGCGTGCCCCTGCTCACCCGCCAGGGCGAGGTGAACCTGGCCCGGCGCATGGAGGACGGCCGCCTCTCCATCATCCACGCCACGCTGCGCTCGACCAGCAGCCTGGCCGAGCTGCGCCAGACCGCGAACCAGCTCCTGGCCGAGGCCGTCCACGTGGACGAGGTGATCCAGCACGACACCTCCACCTGGAACGTGCATCTCTCGGCGCGCAAGGAAGGCAAGCGCATCCTGCGCACCCTCGACAAGATCGAGGGCTGGCAGAAGGAGAAGCTCGAGGCCCGCAAGGAACTCGGCTCGTGCCGCAACGCCACGCGCACGGCCACCCTGACCAAGATGGTCGCCGCCCGCGAGAAGAAGATCCTCGAAGCCTTCCTCGACCTGCATCTCGCCCCGAACCAGATCGAGCAGATGGCCAACCGGCTGATGCTCGTCCACAACAAGGTGGCCGACCTGCACGCGCGCGTGACCTGCATCGAGGAGGAGGTGCAGGTGCCCTTCGCCGAGATGGCCGCGGTCATGAAGAAGAAGAGCACCAAGGTCACGAAGAAGGAGGAGCTGCAGGAGGCGCACCGCGCGGTGAAGGTCCTGCGCAAGCGCATCCAGGACGTCGAGCGCGAGATCGGCCTGACCGGCGACGAGCTGCACCGCATCGGCTCGGAGATCGTCATGGGCAAGCAGCAGGTCGACACGGCCCAGCGCGAGATGATCGAGGCCAACGTGCGGCTCGTGATCAGCATCGCCAAGCGCTACACCAATCGCGGTCTCGAATTCCTCGACCTGATCCAGGAGGGCAACAGCGGCCTGATGCGCGCGGTCGAGAAGTTCGACTACCGCAAGGGCTACAAGTTCTCCACCTACGCCACCTGGTGGATCCGGCAGGCCATCACCCGCGCCATCGCCGACCAGGCCCGCACCATCCGCGTGCCCGTGCACATGATCGAGGCCATCAACAAGGTGAACCGCGCCAATCGCCAGCTCCTGCAGGAACTCGGCCGCGATCCCAAGCCCGAAGAGGTGGCCGCCGCCCTGGACATGCCCCTGGAGAAGGTGCAGGGCGTGCTGCAGGCCAGCATGGAGCCCGTGAGCCTCGACCGCCCCATCGGCGAGGACGAGGACAGCAACCTGAGCGACTTCATCGAGGACGAGACGGCGCCCTCGCCGGCCCGCCTGGCCGCCCACAGCATGCTCAAGGACCAGATGCAGCGCGTGCTCAGCACCCTGACCCGGCGAGAGGAGAAGGTCATCCGCCTGCGCTTCGGCCTGGGCGACGGCACGCCGCGCACCCTCGAGGAGGTCGGCACGATCTTCAAGGTCACGCGCGAGCGCGTCCGCCAGATCGAGGCCAAGGCCCTGCGCAAGCTGCGCCACCCCAGCCGCAGCCGGAAGCTCAAGGGCTACGGCGAGATGGTGTGACCGTACCACCCGGCGGCCGGCCGCCCCGGCGCCGGGGGTTTTGGATTTGACCGGCAAGGGGTGATGATATATCTTGCCCGTCCGGTCGTGGGCCTATAGCTCAGTTGGTTAGAGCAGCCGGCTCATAACCGGCCGGTCCCTGGTTCAAGTCCAGGTGGGCCCACCAGCGAGTCGTCGCAAACTCCTGGCGCCCGCCCGGACCGGACGACGAATTCCGATGGGCGATTAGCTCAGCTGGCTAGAGCGCTCGCCTCACACGCGAGAGGTCACTGGTTCGAGTCCAGTATCGCCCACCATCGGATTTCCCGACCACTGAACAGGACAGGCCGATTTGCGAGACCGTTCCGGGTGGGACCGCAGACCCCGCCCGGGGCGTCTGGCAGATTCAAGTTCGAGTGAACGGATTAAGGGCGCAATTCTGCGCCCTTTTTCTTTGGGTGCCGCGGTCCGGCGGCGCGGCGCGGCCCGGACGGCGGTGGTGGCGTCCCGGGATCGGTGATATCATGGCGCGGCGTTCGCCACCATCACGCGCACGGGGGAGGGGCCCTTGGAGGAACGGATCCTGATCGACCTGCTGGTCCAGCTGGGCGCCTGCGAGGAGGCCCGGGAGACGGCCGCCCACACGGTGCACCACCACACCGACCGCGAGCAGCATCTGCGGGAACTGCAGGCCGAGTACGAGGAGGACGCGGCCGAGGCCGCCGACGGCGAACGGACGGTCGCCGTGCGCCTGCGCCTCAAGGAAGCGGAGATCCGCACCGCCGCGGCCGCGCTCGCCCTGAAGAACGACCGCATCGTGGGCCTGAGCGACCGCCGCCAGTTCCAGGCCCTGCAGCTCGAGATCGCGGGCCTCGAGCAGAAGCTCGCCGACCTCGAGAGCGAGGCCCTGCTGCTGGTCGAGGCCGAGGATGCGGCCCGCGCCGCCACGGGCGATGCCCGGGGTGACGCCGCCCGCCAGGCCGGACGGGGCGAGCGGGAGGCGGTCCGCCTGCACGCCGAGAGCGAGGCGGCGGCCCGGGCCGGCGCCGACCACGAGG
>JAGRNP010000213.1 GCA_020440705.1 bacterium
CTAGAGCCGCGCCACGCCGATCCAGGCCGCGTGCATGGCGGCCACCATGGCCAGGAAGACGACTCGGGCGCGGCGCGGCTGCAGACCGGGAAAGTGCAGGGCGATGCTGCCGGTGGGGCAGTTGCTCAGGCAGTCGCCGCACAGGGTGCACGCCTCGCCGGGACGCCGCGCCGCCACGTCGGCCGGGTACAACGCGTCGTAGCGGCAGGCCGGGGTGCAGGCGCCGCAGTCGGTGCAGGCGTCGCTGATCTTCAGGCGCCAGGGGGAAACCTTGCCCAGGCGCGTCGCGACCCAGCCCATGGGGCACCAGGCCGTGCAGTGGGTCATGTGCCCCCGCCGGCGCGACCACAGCACCATCAACCCGATGCCCACCAGGCCGAACGAGGCCGCGAGCCAGCCGGCGACGAAGGTGCCCACGCCGAGGCGGCCGAGACCGAAGGCCGTCGCCATCACCACCAGCAGCACGGCCACGCGCATGCGGTTGCGCCAGGGCGGCAGCGCGCCGGGCCGGCGCTGCGTCCGCGCGAAGCGGTCGTCCCAGGCGCCGATGTAGCACAGCCACGAGCACCAGGCCGGACCCACCAGCAGCACCGACGACGTGAACAGGATCGCCATGAACAGCCCGCCGCCCCGGTACAGGGGCCCCGCCGCGATGAGGGCCGGGACGGGCAGGTGCAGCTTGCCGGTCATGAGCAGCTTCTCCAGGCCCGCGAGGCCGAGCACGAGCTGGGTGAAGAACACGAGGGAGAACACGAACCACACCCGCGGCCGCAGCTTCCTGATCCGCCGCGCATCGCCGCCGAGGCGGTCGCTCAGCCAGCCGGCGTAGAGGGCCAGGCCCACCAGCTCCCACCAGCCGCCGGCGGGCAGGAAGCGCTCGAGCAGCAGCCCGGCCGGATCCATGTTCAGCTGCACCGGCACCAGGATGACCAGGGCGAAGAGGAAGGCGCCGAGCCCCGGCCCCGCCGGATCGGTGGCCGGCAGCTGGGCGCGGCGGCCGCGGGTCTCGAGCACGAGTCCGGCCACGGCGGTCGCCGCGGCCACGGCCCCGAGGATCAGGGCCATCCGCTCCCAGGGCAGTCCGAGCTGCCGCCGGATCTCCACGAACCGCAGCACCGTGAGCACCCATTCGGCGGCGCCGGCGAGCAGGAGCACCTGGAGGGCGCGGTCGACCCAGCGTCGCCGCAGGAAAAGCAGTCCCGGCACGCTCAGCCACAGGCCCACGAGGCCGGGTTCGCCGCCGCGGAAATGGTGCGCTGCGAGCACCAGGGAGACCAGCAGGATGGGGATCAGCCGCACGATGCGCATGGTTCGCGAACCCTCCGTCCAGGGGATGAGGGCAAAATAGGATAAAGTTATCCAGAAAGCCAGGCGGATCTCGCGCCGGGGTCCGGTGGCATCAGCGGCGGAGGGGTTTGAGCGGGCGGAAGCCCTCCTGCGGCCCGACCTGGCCCATGAAATGGGCGCCGCGCTGGGCCGAGCGGGCGAACTGGGCGCCCCAGGTCCAGGAGCCGCCCCGCGAGGAGC
Organism: bacterium; assembly: GCA_020440705.1. Lineage (NCBI taxonomy): Bacteria > bacterium. The sequence continues at coordinate 1,528 of JAGRNP010000213.1, forward strand.
GCAGGAACTCGCCGGTCTCCGGTCCGGCCGGGTCGAGATCCGGGCTCGCCTTGTAGTAGTCCTGGGCGTACCAGTCGTTGCACAGCTCCCACACGTTGCCGTGCATGTCGTACAGGCCGAATGCGTTGGGCGCGAGGCCGCCGACGGGGCGGGTCCAGCCGTCGGAGTTGAAGCAGTACCAGCCCTGGTACTGGAGGCTGTCCGCGTTGCATTCGATCGTGGCGATGTGGCTGCCCGCGTAGGACGTCTTGCTGCCGCCCCGCGCCGCGTACTCCCACTCGGCCTCGGTGGGCAGGCGGTAGCCCCGGGCGTTCTCCAGATCGACCTCCCAGGTGGTCTGGTCGTAGGCGGGTTCGAGGCCCTCGCGCAGGCTGAGCCAGTTGCAGTAGGCCGCGGCGCCCCACCAGGTCACGTACTTCACCGGGTGGTCCGGATTCAGGCCGAAGCCCACGTCGTACAGCAGCAGACGCTCGGTGCGGCGGTCGAAGTCGATCTCGCAGCCGTTGATCATCGAGAGGAAGAAGTTCTCGCCGTTGCCCGTGTCGCGCAGCACGTAGATGGTGTCGCCGGTGGTCGACGCCACCCGCGACGTGATGTGCAGCAGCCCCGCATCCATGGCCCACTGGGCCATCTCCAGGTACTGGGCGTTGGTGACCTCGGTGGCCTGGAGGTGGAAACCGCGCGAGATGGTGACCGGGTGCAGGTGCTCCACTTCGCCGCGGCCCAGCTCATCCTCGGGACTGCCCATGAGGAACGAGCCCGCCGGCACGGTGACGAAGCCCTCGGGGGGCAGGTCGGGCGTGGGGGCGGGGCGCACGGGGTCGTCGTGGGAGCAGCCGCCCGCCAGCACGACACAGAGGAGTCCGATGGTCAGGGCGAGGGCCGGGACCAGGTTGGTGCGGGGGCGAACGGTCATGGGCGAACGACCTTTCTCGTAGCGGTCCCGGTCATGCCGGTCGGAAGTCGACCCAATGAGGATAGAAACGGCCCGTTTCCGTGTCAATCGGTCCCGGTGTCGGGCGTCCAGCCGAACCAGGTCTCGGCCAGGGCCACGTGGGCCACCTCGTCGGCGGCGATCCGCTCGAAAACGGCTGCCGTGGCCGGATCCGAGCCCGCCAGGGCCCGGGAGGTGCGCAGGCCCGCCTGGCGACCGCGCTCCTCCGCGGCGGCGATGAGGATGCAGAACTCCTCGGCGGTGGCGCACGCGGTCAGGGCGCGCCAGAGGCCGAGCGAGACCGGCCGGGCGTCGAGGTCCTGGCCGAGTTCGGCCATGCGGGCCACGATGAGCCCGTAGTGCTCCTGCTCTTCGGGCACCTGGGCGCGCCAGGCGGCGCGCAGCCCCGCGGGGGCGTCGGTGAAGTGGTCGGCGGCCCAGGTGAAGGCGGCCACGGCCTGCTTCTCGGCGAAGGCGGCGGCGCGCATGCGGTCGCCGAGCCCCTCGGGCGTGCCGACGGGGCGGGGGCGGGGCGGCCGTTCGCCGGGGCCGCAGACGTGGAAGGGGGCGGTGTCCATGGCACGACCCTACCGCATCGCCGTCGCCGCGGCAACCGGCGGGCCGCGGCACATTCCTGAAACAATCCGGCCCCGGACGTCGTTAAGTCGGGCGGAAGAGGC
>JAGRNP010000214.1 GCA_020440705.1 bacterium
GTTCACGCGGGAGTACCTGCCCTAGCGGTCGGCACGCTGGTCGGGTGGGGGCCGGAGCGCTGACCGGCCCGCCGCCACATCGAGGCTGGACCCATCGCCCGCCGTCCCCCACAATCCCCGACCATGAGACTCAGCGAACAACTCGGCATCCACCGCCTGCGGCTCCGCATCCTCGAGTCGTACCACACGGTCATGGTCCTGCTCGCCGTCGTGGTCGGCCTGCTGGGCGGACTGTGCGCCGTCGGGTTCCGCAAGTTCATCGCCCTGGTGCAGCACACCGCCTGGCAGATGCCCGCCTTCACCCTCGACGGCATCCGCGAGCACGCCGCGTGGCAGGTCATCCTGGTGCCGGCCGTGGGCGGTCTGCTCGTCGGCCTGATCACCCGCTTCTTCGCCCGCGAGGCCAAGGGCCACGGCGTGCCCGAGGTCATGGAGGCCGTCATGCTGCGCGGGGGGCGCATCCGGGCGCGGGTGGTGGCGGCGAAGCTCGTGGCGTCGGGCGTGTGCATCGGCACGGGCGGTTCGGTGGGGCGCGAGGGGCCCATCGTGCAGATCGGGTCGGCCCTGGGCTCGGCCCTCGGGCAGCTGCTGCACCTGGGGCAGCGCCGGCTGAAGACCCTCGTCGGCTGCGGCGCCGCCGCCGGCATCGCGGCCACCTTCAACGCGCCCATCGCGGGCGTGCTCTTCTCGGCCGAGGTCATCCTGGGCGACTTCGCGCCGTCGCAGCTCACGCCGATCGTCATTTCGTCGGTGGCCGCGACCGTCGTCAGCCACCACTTCTTCGCCGACACGCCCGCCTTCCTGGTGCCCGGCTACCACCTCGTCAGCCCGTGGGAGCTGCTCATCTACGGCGTGCTCGGGCTGCTGTGCGGGCTGGTGGCGCTGGCCTTCGTGAAGATCCTCTACGGCGCCGAGGACTTCTTCGACGGCCCGCTGCGCCGCATCCCGCACGTGGCGCAGGCGGTGCTCGGCGGGCTGGTCATCGGCGTGGTCGCCCTGTGGTATCCCGAGGTGATGGGGGTGGGGTACGAGGCCATCGAGGCCGCGCTGCACGAGGATTTGGTGCTGCGCACGTTGTTGCTCCTGACGGTGATCAAGATCTTCGCCGTGGCGATCACCATCGGCTCGGGCGGGTCGGGCGGCATCTTCGCGCCCTCGCTCTTCATCGGGGCCATGCTCGGCGGCGCCGTGGGCTCGGTGGCCCACGCCTTCTGGCCCGACGCCACCGCCACCTCGGGCGCCTACGCCCTGGTCGGCGCCGGCGCGGTCGTGGCCGCGGCCACCCACGCGCCCCTGACGGCGTACATGATCATCTTCGAGCTCACCAACGACTACAAGATCATCATGCCCCTGATGATCGCCTGCGTCATCGCCACCATGCTCGCCTCGCGCCTGTGCACCGCCTCGATCTACACCATGAAGCTGATCCGCCGCGGGCAGGACGTCTTCCGCGGCCGCAGCCTCAACGTGCTGCGCCACCTCTGCGCCCGCGACGTCATGCACCCGCCCGGCGCCGTGGTGCCGGCCAACGCCGACCTCGTGAAGCTCGTGGCCCACTTCACCGAGAGCCGCGCCGCCTCGGTCTTCGTGGTCGACGACGACGGCCGCCTCGCCGGCCTCGTCAACTTCGACGACGTGCGCCCCTTCCTCGCCGCCAGCGAGACCGCCGCCCACACCATCTACGCCTGGGACATCATGCTCACCGAGGGCTTCCCCGTGGTCCATCCGGACGAGAGCCTCGACCGCGTCATCCGCAAGCTCGACAAGGTGGGCTTCGAGGTGCCGGTGGTGGCCGACGGCCGCCTCGTCGGCGTGATCCTGGCCAACGACGTCATCCGGCGCTACAACGACGAGATGTTCAAGCGCGAGATGGCCACCAGCATGGTCACCTCGGTCGAGACCGGCGGCCGCTTCACGCCCCTGCCCGGCGCCGCCGGCCTGAGCCTGGCCGAGGTGCCGGTGCCCGCCAACTTCGTCGGCCGCAGCTGCGCCGAGCTCGACCTGCGCAACCGCTACGGCGTGACGGTGCTGCTGATCAAGAAGGTGCAGGGCCACGAGGCCGAGATCGACGGCCGCGTGCCCGACGCCGGCTACCGCTTCGCCGAGGACGACGTGATGCTCGCCATGGGCAGCCCCAACGATCTGCGGGGCCTGGAGAACGCCATGTAGGCCGCGCGCGTGTCGCGGCGACAAATATTACAGGATCGTATCAGGGGGACCTCCATGCAGAAGAAACGCAACCCCGACCGCAGCCGCGGCCAGAACCTGATCTCCGTCTTCGCCCGCCTGTTCTTCTCGGGCCGGCCCTACTCCCTCATCGAGCTCGCCGGGTACCTCGACTGCTCCAAGCAGACGGTCATCGCGCTGATCCGCGAACTCGAGACCCTCGACTGGATGGAGATCGACTCCTTCATGAAGGGCGGCCGCCGCTTCTACCAGGTGCGCCGCGCCCGGCTGCCCAAGGTGCGCGTCGCCCTGACCGACGAGGAGCTCGACACCCTCATCATGTGCCGCGCCTTCACCGGCCACCTCCTCGGCCGCGACCAGTTCGACGCCGCCATGAGCGCCCTGCACAAGTCGCAGCAGCTCCTGCACGACAGCCCCGAATCCGGCGACGACAGCGCCGACCACGACGCCCGCATCTACGGCGTCTACCGCCCCGGCGCCATCGACTACACGCCCTTCCGCGCCCAGTGGCAGACCCTGCTCGAGGCCATGGAGAAGTCCCTCGTGTGCGAGATCAGCTACCAGAAGATCCTCGAGAAGAAGCCCAAGACGTCGCGCATCAAGCCCCTGAAGATCTTCTCCCACCGCGAGACCGTGTACGTGCACGCCCGCTACGCCAAGGAGCCGGGCAAGCTCTTCAAGGCCGCGCCCTACGACCCCCTGCTCGCCCTGCACCGCTTCCGCTCGGTGAAGCTCACCGACACGCCCTTCGTGCGCCCCGCCGACTACGACTTCGAGAAGACCTTCAACGCCCACTTCGGCGTCATCAAGCAGAAGCGCTTCCAGGTGAAGGCCGAACTCACCGGCTGGGCCGCCGGCTTCACCGCCGAACGCAAGCTCTCGCCCGACCAGAAGATCGTCCGCCGCCGCGGCGGCAAGCTGCTCATCACGTTCTCCGCGACGAGCGCGCCCGAG
>JAGRNP010000215.1 GCA_020440705.1 bacterium
GGGCCGCGCCCAGGGCGGCGATGCGGTCGGCGTCGCCCACCAGGGTCACCTCGGCGATGCCCGCGCCGGCGGCGTGGACCGCCGCCTCGATGGTGTGCGGGTCGTGGCCCGCAGCCACGGCGACGCGGCGCGAGGGCTGGTCCTGCAGGGAGCGGACGAGCTGGTCGAGGCTGCGGATCGGGGTCATGACGTCGTCTCCTCGGGATCGCGGTCGGGGTCGTACACGCCGGGCACCTCGCGCCCGTTGAACACGCGCAGGGCGCCCTTGACCAGGGCGTACATCTCGTTCTCGCCGGGATAGGCCGTGACGCCGCAGCCGAGGGCCCTGACGCCGGCGGTGATGTCGCGCACGAGCATCCCGCTGCGGGCCAGGCCGCCGGTCAGCAGCACCCGGTCGACCGGGTCGCCGTCGAAGGCCGGCAGCAGCGCGGTGATGTTCTTGCAGATCTGGTACACCATCGCCTCGTACACCTCGCAGGCCGCGGGCTCGCCGTCGGCGACCCGCCGCTCGACCTCGCGGAAGTCGGCCGTGCCGAGCAGGTCGATCAGGCCGCCCTTGCCCTTGTTCAGCTTGAGCAGCTCCTCCTGGGTGTAGCGGCCGCTGAAGCAGAGCCGGATCAGCTCGCCCGTGGGCTCGGAGCCGCTGCGCTGGGGGCTGAAGGGCCCCTCGCCGTCGAGGCCGTTGTTCACGTCGATGTACCGCCCCCTGGCGTGGGCGCCGATGGTGATGCCGCCGCCCATGTGGCACACGATGAGGTTCAGGTAACGGTAGAAGGTCTCGTTCTCCTCGGCGTAGCGCCGCGCGGTGGAGATCTGGTTCAGGGCATGGCTGATGACCTTGCGCCGGATGGCCTTCATGCCCGTCACCTTCACGCGCTCGGGCGCCTCGTCGACCACCACCGGATCGACGATGAAGGCCGGCTTGTCCGTGCCCGCCACCAGCTCGTGGGCGATGAGCGCGCCGAGGTTCGAGGCGTGGTCACTGCCCGTGCCGCCGAGCAGGTCCTCGCGCATGCGCTCGTTCACGGCGTAGGTGCCGTGCCGGATGGGGCGCAGCAGCCCCCCGCGCCCGCTGATGGCGTCGAGGTCGGCGACGGCGATGCCGTGCTCGGCCAGGACGCGCAGGATCACGTCCTTGCGCATGGCGTACTGCTCGACGATGCGCCGGCCCTCGTACGGATCGAGCTCGGCGGCCGAGTGCTCGATCTCGGCGCCGAAGGCCTCCTGCTCGCCCTCGTAGACGGCGATCTTGGTCGAGGTCGAGCCCGGGTTGATGGCCAGGATGCGCGGCCGCGGGAAGAACGTGTCCTTGGGCGTGCGGTGCCAGTGGCCGAAGCGGTGCAGGCGCAGCACGCTGGCCTTGACGCCGAGGGCGACGTCGCCGGGGGTGGCGTCCATGGGCAGGTCGACGCCCTGGAAGCGCAGGCCGAACATGACGCTGAACTTGCGCGCCTCCGGAAAGCGCGTGGCGTAGAGATGGAAGAGCAGGTTGCCCGTGTCGAGGTTGGGCACGATGAGCACGTTCGTGCCGCCGACGAAGCCGGTCTCCTGGCCGCGCCGGTACAGCTTGGCCGAGCGCCGCGACAGGGCCACGGAGATCTTCACCTCGCCCTCGATGTGGATCGACGCGTAGCGTTCGCCGAGCCGGATGCGGTCGGCCAGCACCTCGGGCACCAGCTCGCTGGCCCGGCGCACGAGTTCGGGACTGGGCCCCTCGTCGCTGCCCTTGTTGGAGTAGGAGACCATGGCGCCGTTGATCACCGGCAGCACGTCCTCGGGGAAGAGGTCGCGCGCCACGGCGCAGGTGCCGACGGCCACGTTGGCCAGGGCCTCGGGCGTCATGGTGGCGTTCACGCCCACGTCGCCCACGACGACGATGTTGTGGGGGAAGATGTCCTGCGGGTGGCTGTCCGGCAGCACGATGACGCCGGCCTCGCACAGCACCTCCTGCTTGGCCAGCAGGCGGGTCATGGGCCGGAAGTAGTCCTTCGGCTCGTGGGTGATGCCGCCGACGACCATGTCGGCATGGCCCTGCCGGACGGCCATGATGCCGAAGCGGCAGGGGTCCGAGATGAGGCTGCGCGCCTCGTCCACGTCCTTCGTGCGGCTGATGTTCTCGGGCAGTTCGGTGCAGGCGCGGGCGAACTCGTCGAGCAGGTCGTGGCGCGCGGCCGGGTCGATGCACGCGCTCTCGGCCAGGGTGAACTCGACGCGGGTCGGGTCCAGGTGGCCCAGCTCGCGGTGGATGACGTCCTTGATCGTCTCCTCCGACGCCAGGAAGACCGGCCGGATGAAGCGCGGCAGGTGGCAGGCGGCCTCGATGACCCGCGGGTCGTCGGCCTCGGTGAAGATCACCGCCGGCCGGTTGCGGGCCACCGCGAGGATCTGTTTGTCGAGGGAAGACTCGATGTCGTACATTGGGTTCCTCCGGTGCGCACGCCTGCCGCGGCCACCCATGGCCGGATCGGGCGCTGCGAGACCCGATTCGTGATTTATTTAACAGATAATCTCGTCACTGCCTGCCCCGATGGCAAGGATCGCCGATGCCCTTCACGCCCCTGAGCCGACCCGACCCCCGCCTCGCCGACCTGATCGCCCAAGGCCTTGCCCGCTTTGGCGTTTACCCCACAGGGGCCGACGCGCGCTGGCTCCTGGTGGACGTGGCCGGCCAGCGGCTGATCCTGGTCGAGAGGGACCGGCCGCTCGGCGCCTGGCCGGTGTCCACGGCCCGGGCCGGAGTCGACGCCCGCCAGGACAGCGGCGGCACGCCCCCGGGCGCCCATCGCATCGCCCGGCGCATCGGGCTGGACGCCGCACCCGGCACCGTCTTCGTCAGCCGGGAGCCCACCGGTGAGACCTGGTGCCCCGGAGACCAGCCGCGGGACGACGACCTGATCCTGACCCGCGTGCTCACCCTCGACGGCTGCGAGCCCGGCGTGAACTCGGGTCCCGGCGTCGACAGCCTCGCCCGCTACATCTACCTGCACGGCACCAACCACGAGGACCGGCTGGGCGAACCGGTGTCCCACGGCTGCATCCGGCTGGGCAACGCCGACGTCGTCGACGTGTGCGACCGGGTGCGGGAAGGAGACCCCGTTGTCATCGT
>JAGRNP010000216.1 GCA_020440705.1 bacterium
TGCGCCCGCTGGCGGCCCGCCGCGGCCCGGACGACAAGCGCCCCGACCGGGTCTGGGACGGCGAACAGGCCGCGGCCCTGGCCACCACCGGTCAGGCCCGCACCTTCGACCTGCCGCGGCGCCGGGCCGAGCGCCCCACCGAGCGGGTCGATGCCCGGGCGCTCGAACTGGTCGAGAAGTGGCTGGCCGCCCGCCGGTCGGCGCCGACGGCGCCCGTGCCGGCGCCCGCCGGCGGGGTGCGCCTGATGGTGGGCGACCTGGCGCCCATGTGGTCCGGCGTGGCCGACCACGTCGCCCGCAGCTGGGAACGGGGCGACCTGTCCCAGTGGGTCCTGCTCGTGGCCGACGCCGTGCCCGACGGGGCGGCCGAGCTGGTGGTGTCCGGCCACGTGGCGGGCATGTCGATCTGGCCGGGGGCGGCCGCGGCCGCCGCGCCGGCCCCGGTGCTGTGGCTGGAACCCGAAGACCTCGTCGACGCGGAACTGCGCCGCCGGCTCGAGGCGCGGCCGCCGGCGTTCGTCATTGCCGACGACCTGGCCGACTGGCTGCCGGGCCCGGACCGCGAAGCCCAGGAGACGGCCCAGGCCCTGCGGGCGATCCTCGACCTGAAGGCCCCGAGCGTCGTGCTGCGGGCGCGCGAGCTGACGCCGAGCTGGGCCGGATTCCTGGCGCACGCGTGCGGCGTCGCGCCGGAGACCGATCCCGTCGCCGCGGGGCACGCGGTGGCCGCCGAGCCCGACCCCTGGTCCGATCCGCGCCCCGGACTCGACGGGGGCCACGCCGATCGGCCCGCCGCCCTGGCGCACCGCCTGCAGGTGCTCATGGCGCGGCTGCGACCGGTCCTCGCCGCACGCTACGGCAAGTCGGGCGCCGGGGAGGCGACCCCGCCGGGCGCGCCGAGCCACGATCTGGTGCCGCTGGACTGGCTGGGGCGTCTGGCCGGCCTGACGCCGGGGCAGGTGGAGGAGGGCGTCCTGCTGCTGCGTTGGGCGGCGCGCCTCAACGGCGACGCGCTCTCCGCCGCCGCGGGCGACCGTCCCGGCGGCGCCGGCCACACGCTGCTGGTGGCGCGCCGCTTCGCGGAGCTCGAGCCGGTGCTGGGGCGGCTGGCCGAGAACATCGCCCTCGTGCTGCCCCTCTGGCTGGAGGGCGGCGCGGTGCCGGGGCTGCTGAACCGGGTCGACCTGGAGCAGCCGCCGGTGCGCCTCGCCCCCGACGATCTCGCCCGGGTCGACGCCTTCCTCGCCGCCGTGGCCGACACGCCCGGCCTGGGCACGGGGCTGGTCTACCACTGCCCGGGCGGGCTGCTGAACAGCGCCGTGCGGCTGGTCGGCTGGGATGGCGCCTCGGCGGCGGTGCTGCCCGCGGTGCTCGACGCCCTGGACGTCTTCCGCGGCCGCATCCGCGATGTGCTCGCCGCGGCCCTCGAAACGGGCGAAGGCTTCCGGGTCGAAACGGGACTCGCCGAGCTGCGCGACGACGAGCGCGCCTTCCTCGGCCTCGGCGTCGTGCTGGGCTTCTGGCGCTGGCTGGGGCCGCCGGCCGCCGGGGCGCTGCACCTGGTCGATCTGCTCACCGTGGCCGAGAGCCCGACGGTGCGCGAGTCGTCCCTGGGATGGGATCTCTACCGGGCCCAGATGGCCCCGCGCCTGCCCGACGCACCGCCCCTGTCGCCCCCGCAGCGGACGACGCGCGACGCCGCCGACGCGCGGCCGCGGCTCGGCCCGCTGCGTCGCCTGCTCAGCGGGGCGCAAGGCGAGCCCGACGATCTGGAGACCGCCATCTCGCGCGTCCACGACGTGACCGGTCGTCCCGGCGATCCGGCTTTCGTCATGCTCAAGGGCATGCTCGGCACCGGTCGGCACGAGGCCCTCGTGCGCGGCCTGCTGCGCACGCGGCGGCATGCGGAAGACCCGGGCGACGTCATCGTCCACTGCCCCGACGTGGCCGTGGCGGCCCAGGTCACGCGGGAGTTCCTGGCGGCAGGCTGGCCCGGGCCCCTCGACGTGCGGATCCCCGCGGCCGAGGCGGCGACCGCCCCGCCGCCGGCCCTGCCGAGCCTGGCCGAGCCGCGCACCACCGTCGTCGTCATGTGCGAGGTGCAGCGCTTCGCCCCGGAGACACGCTACCGCATCGCCCAGGCCGGACGCGGCCGGCTCATGGTGATGACCGCCGACGAGGTGGCGAGCACCGAACCCTGGGAGCACCTCTTCCTGACCACGCCGCGGGCCAACGACATCGTCACGCTCACGCGGCAGCGGCACCAGGCCAGGGCCCTCTGGACCGAGGTGCGGGCCTATGCGCCGGAGAACCTGCAGGCCGAGCCCGCCACCCGACGGCCCGGCCGGGGCCACCTCGAGTCGGGCTACGCCGCGAACCTCGTCCAGAGCCTGGCGCGGGTGGTGGCGGCCCACGAGGCCGGCGCCCTGCCCGATCGCCTGCGCATCACCACGCCCCTGGACAACGACCTCGACTACATCGCCACCCAGTTGCGCGACCGGGGTTGGCTGGCGGTGCCCGAGGCGCGTCTCGACGCGCTGCTGCTGCCGGGCCCCCGCGAAGTCCTCGCCGCCCTGACCGACGTGCTCATGTCCGCCGGCGACCTGGCGCTGCGCCTGGGCCGCGTGGGGGAGAACCGGCCCGCTGCGGACTCCCCGCCGGCGCCGGACCCGGCGGAAGCCGCCGGCGAGGTTCCGGCGGCGACGCACCCGACCGACCCGGCCGGCCGGGAGCCGCTGCTGCCGGCGCTGCTCGGTCCCGAAGCCCGTCCGGAGGCGGCCGCCTGGCTCGCCGACGGGCGCCACGATCCGGCCGACACCCTGGCGCGCTTCGTGGGGCGCTTCGTCGGGGCGCCTTGGGCCAACACCTTCCTGCGGCACCGCGAGGCCCGGCAGCGGGTCGAGCGGATGCTGGCCGAGTGGGGCAACGAGTCCCTCGCCGACCTGGCCGCGCTGCCCCTGTGGGAAGCCTGGTGGCAGGTGGTCAACGGCGATCTCGGCCGCGACGCGGGCCGGGCCCGGCGGCCGCTGGTGCTGCTGGCGCCCACGGCCCGGCCGGCCGGCGCCCGGGTGCCG
>JAGRNP010000217.1 GCA_020440705.1 bacterium
ATGGGAAGCACCACGAGGTGGGGCCGGGCCCGCATCGCCCCGGTCACACCGGTCAGAAACGGAATGGTCGCTGTGGTGGCGTCGTCTGATTTCATGGCAAATCGTTCGCCGCTGGTCGTGGTGGGAGTCCCCGAATCCGCTCGGGTCTGCAGGCGACCGGCCGATGGAAGGGGCATGAACATCTGCAGCAGAGCTTCGGCAGGATATCGACCAGCATGAGCGTCGCATACATCACCAGCCGGTACCCGGCGCTCTCGCACAGCTTCATTCTGCGCGAGGTGCGGGCACTTCGAGCCCTCGGTCTCGACGTGCACACCTTCAGCGTGCGGCAGGCGCCACCCCAGGACCTCATCGCCCCGGAGGACCGCGAAGAGGCCGAGCGCACCCACGTGCTCGTGCCGCCGCCGGGTCGGGTGCTGGCCGCCGCCATGCAGCGTGCGTGGGCCGAACACCCGTCGCGGATGGCGCAGATCACCGGCGGGGCGGTGCGGCGGGGTGCGGCGATCGGACCCCGCGCGGCGTTGTGGCAGAGCTTCTATGTGGCTGAAGCCGTGCTGTTGTGGGACGAGTGCCGGCGTCGCGGCGTGCAACACATCCATGCGCACTTCGCCAACGTGGGCGCGGATGTCGCCGAACTCACCTCGCGGCTGGGCGGCGAAGGCTGGTCGTGGAGCTTCACGATGCACGGCCCCACCGAGTTCTTCGACGTGCCCGGACACCGCCTCGCCGAGAAGACCCGTGACGCCGGCTTCGTTGCCTGCATCAGCGACTTCTGCCGGAGCCAGCTGATGAAACTGGTCGGCCGGGAGCACTGGGACAAGCTGCACGTGGTGCACTGCGGCGTGCACCCGGACGTCTACGTGCCGCAGCCGCGCGTCCATCACGACGACGTGTTCCGGGTCCTGTGCGTGGGACGACTGGTGCCGGACAAGGGACAGTCGCTGCTGGTCGACGCCATCGCGCAGATCCGCGAGCGCGGGATCGACGCGGAGCTCACGCTCGTGGGCGACGGACCGGACCGCGACCCCCTCGATCGGCACGTGCGCGAGCTGGGCCTGGGCGACGCGGTCCATCTGGTGGGCGCCGTCGGCCAGGACACCATCCGCGACCACTATGCGGCGGCCGACGTGTTCTGCCTCCCGAGCTTCGCTGAGGGCGTGCCGGTGGTGCTCATGGAGGCCATGGCCATGGAGATCCCCGTGGTCACCACCCGGATCGCCGGCATCGGCGAGCTGGTGGAGGACGAGGCGGCCGGGATCCTGGTGCGTCCCGGGCGCGCGGAGTACCTCACCGACGCGCTCGCCCGGCTCACCGATTCCGACCTGCGCCGTCGCATGGGCACTCGTGGTCGCGAGATCGTGGTCCGCGAGTTCGACGCGGCCAGGTCCGCGCAGGGGCTCGCCGAACACTTCGCGGCCATCACCGGAGCGGGCGCGTGAGGCGGCTCGCGTGGGCCCTCGCGGCGCCGTTCCTTGCATGGTGGGGCGTCTGGCTCGTCGCGGTCACGGTCGGTGCCGCGGTGCTGGGACGGCGACGGCCGGGCACCGTCGCCGCGGGCGAGGACCGGCTCGACGTCGTCGTGCCGGCCCACAACGAGGCGGCGAACCTGCCGGCCCTGCTGGCATCCCTGGGACGGCCGGGCGATACCCCCGGCCTCGGCCGGGTGATCGTCATCGCCGACCACTGCTCCGACGACACCGCCGCCGCCGCGGCGGGTCTCGGCGCCGAGGTGCTGAGTCGTGACACGGGCACCCGGGGCAAGCCGGCGGCCCTTCGCGACGGCCTCGCCTGGTACCGGGCGACGCCGACCGACGCGGTGGGCGTGGCGATCATCGACGCCGACTGCCGGTGCAGCCCGGGATACGCCACGGCGATGGTGGCCGGCCTTCGCCGGGCGCCCATCGTGCAGTCGGCGAACCTGGTGGGTGACGGTGACGGCGACGCGGCCGCCGACGGTGTGGCGGTCGGGGTCGGCCTGCGGAACCTGCTCCGTCCCGCCGGGCTCGATCGCCTCGGAATCCCGGTCATGCTCAGCGGAACGGGAATGGCCGTTCGGGCCGACCACGTCGACCGCCTGGCCTTCGGCGATCACCTCACCGAAGACCTGGTGCTCTCGCGTGAACTGCTGCTCGCCGGGACTCCTGTGGGGTTCGTGTCGGACGCGACGGTGAACTCCGACGCCCCACCGGACCGAGCGGCGCTCACCGCCCAGCGCGAACGCTGGGAGGGCGGGTCGCTGGCCGCCGGGGCGGGCGTTCCGCGAGTGTTCGCGCGCCTCGCCGCCCGACGCGACTGGCGCGGGCTCGTCAGCCTGATCGACGGTGCCGCGCCGCCCCTGGCGCCCACGGCGGCAGCCTGGGGCGGACTGACGGTGCTGGCGGGGCTGGCCCGACTCGTCACCGGACGTCGCTCGGTGCTGGCGCCGTTCCTCCTGGCGGGGACGTTCCTGTTCGCCTACCTGGCGATCGGCATCGGCGCGCTTCGCGGCGTCGGCGGCCTGCTGCGCGTGGCGGGCAGCGTGCCGGGGTTCGTGGGCTGGAAGCTGGGCGTGTACCGCGGCATGGGCCGCGGCAAGGGGGAATGGACCGCGACGCCCCGCGCGGCGTCGAACACACCGGGAGGCGAGCGCTGATGCGGGTACTGGTGACCGGCCACGAGGGGTACATCGGCGCCGTCATGGTCCAGGTGCTTCAGGACGCGGGCCACGACGTCGTGGGCCTCGACAGCGGCCTGTACCGGGGGTGCGATCTGGGCCCCGCGCCCGCCCGGATCCCCACCGTCGGCAGCGACGTCCGGGACGTGACCGCCCAAGACCTGGCTGGGATACAGGCCGTCGTCCATCTTGCCGCGATATCGAATGACCCGATCGGCGAGCTGAACACCGATGTGACCTACGAGATCAATCACCGCGCGTCGGTGCACCTCGCCGAGCAGGCGCGGGAGGCCGGCGTCCACCGGTTCGTGTTCGCCAGTTCGTGCAGCCTCTACGGCGCCTCCGAAGCCGGCGGCATGCTCGATGAGTCCGCACACTTCCTTCCGGTCACGGCGTACGGCGAGAGCAAGATCCT
>JAGRNP010000218.1 GCA_020440705.1 bacterium
GAGGTCATCGAGCAGAAGCGCGCCTTGCTCGACGCCGAGGTCGACCCGAGCCGCCGCCTCCAGGAGCAGGGAAAGATCGACGCCGAACTGGCCAAGGCCCGGGCGACCCAGGAAGAGCGCATCGCCGCGCTGATGTCCGAGGAACGCGACGCGGTTCAGAAGCTCGCCCAGGAGCGGCTCGCCCTGGAGAAGACCCTCCTGGAAGCCCAGGGCCGCCGCCACGAGGCCGCGCTCCTGGGGATCGACGAGGAGATCCGGCGGGCCGATCTCCTGCTCAAGAAGCAGGGCGCTTCCGACGCCGAGCGCGAAGCCACCCTGGCCCGGCTGCGCAGCTCGATGGAGTCCGGGGCCAACTTCGATGAGATCAAGCGCCAGGCCGAAGCCACGCTGGCGGACCTGGACGCCGCCCGCTCGGAGATCGAGGCCCGCGTCTCGGCGGGCCTGCTGTCCCAGGTCGAGGGCGAGCAGCAGATCCTGGCCATCGAAACCGAGCGCCTGGTCGCCCTGCAGAGCCTGGCCACGGAACTGGAACAGGCCGCCTGGGCCACCGGCGACCCCGAACGGATCGCCCAGGCCCGAGGCTTTACCGAGGCGGTGCGCGACCTCGGGTTCGCCGTCGAGGGGGCCCGTGTCTCTTTCGCCGCCTTCGGCAAGACCGCCCTGGACAGTGGTCGCGATGCCCTGACCGAGTTCTTCGACACCGGGATCACCGGCGCGAAGTCCCTCGGCGACGCCTTCCGCAACCTGGCGCTTTCAATCATCGCCGACCTGAAGCGCATGGCCGCCCAGCTTCTGGCCACGGCCATCATCAAGAAGATCGCCGGAGTGTTCAGCGGCGGCGGCCAGGTCGGCGGCACCGAGAAGAAGGCCACCGGCGGCGTTCTGGGAGGAATCGGCACGGGCACGTCCGACTCCAACCTCGCTTGGTTCTCCCGCGGCGAGTACCTGGTGCGCGCCGCTGTGGTCCGAGAGCCCGGCGTCCTGCGCCACCTGGACGACCTGAACCGCCGCGGGTCTCAGGCCCTGGTCCAGACCCCGGTCCTGGTCGAAGCCCCCGTGCCCCGGTTCGCCGAGGGCGGTCTGGTCGATGCGCCCGCCGCCGCGGACTCGCAGGAATCCAAGGACAATCAGGTGCTGATAGGCCTCGAGGAAGGGCTGATCCTCCGCCACCTGGAAAGCCCCGCCGGCCAGCGCATCCTGGTCAAGGCCATGGCCAAGAACCGCCGGGCGATCCGCTCGGCCCTGGGGACGTGAGCCATGTTCACCACCGGAACCGCCACCGACTACAACGACCTGGCCGAACGGCTGAACACGTTCCTGACCGCGAAGGGTTCGGCGTTCGGGCTCACCTACACCGGGACCGGCGACGGCCGCCTGACCGACTACTCCGGGGGTGCGTCATCCGTCGCTGAGACCTTCACCATTACGGCGACCTCGCCCACGTCCTTCGACGTGACCGGCAGCGTGACCGGTTCGATCGGTCCTGCGACTGTCGGCACGCCGTTCGCGCACGCCACGCTGGAGTTCCTGATCTCGGCCGGGGCGACCGCTTTCGTCGCCGGCGATCAGTTCGTCCTGTCGACCGCTCCGAAGTGGACCAGCCTGCGCCGTTCCCGCGGCTGCCGACTCGTAGCCACCCAGGGCAACGAGGGCACCTACGCCGTCCAGAACCTCGTGGACGGGAAGCTCAACATCTGGCCGTTCACCACCTCCAGCCTCACGAGCCGGTCTTGGAACATCTACACGACGGTCACCCTGCCTCAGGAGGTGGAGATCACCTTCTTCGAGCCGGTGACCATCGCCGCCTACGAGTTGACCCTACACGACACCACCGGCCAGGGGCCCAACGTGTGGGAGATGCAGTACTGGGACGGCGGCGCCTGGGTGACCCTCGACTCGCGGACCGGGATCATCTTCTACAACGGCATCCCGCAGACCTTCACCATCGCCTCGCCGGTCGAAGCGACCCGCTACCGGTGGCACATCACCAGCCTGCGCTACACCCAGCTGCACATGGGCACGCTGCGCATGTTCCGCCAATCGGACGGCGTCGACGCCTGCTTCCACGAGTACGCCTGGAAGGCCCCGGGCAACGATGGCAACTCGGAGATCTACACCGGCCTCCACGGCTTCGAGCGCCAGGACGCCGACTACTACGACTGGGAGATCGCCGGTATGGACGGCTGGCTCTCCGGATCGCGGTTCTACGAGCAGGTGGGTTTCCAGGGGAACCTCTACGTGCCGCTCTGGAACGCCCCGATCCCCTACTGGTTCGTCTGCGACGGCCGCCGCGCCGTCGTAGTGGCCAAGGTCTCCACGCAGTACGAGGTCGCGGTCTTCGGCCTGCTCGAGCCCTACTACTCCCCCGGCCAGTGGCCGTATCCGCTGGTCCTGGGCGGCTCGATGTCCCACGGCGAGTTCTCGCTCTGGGACGACACCGACTACCGGTGGTCCGTCACGGACAACCGCCACCGCATCCCGACCCACGCCGACACGGGGAACGCGCCGATCGGCACCGGAGAGCGTGATCCGTGGGACACGCAGCTGCGGGTCCGGAACCTCGACGGCAGTTGGAAGGCCGTGGAGGGGTCGCAGCTCGATTCCATCACCTCCACCCCGCAGACCTACTACCACATCCTGTGGCCGACCCGGTGCGGGCTGTCGCAGCTCGATCCCGGCCCCGGGGCGACCTACGACCTGTGGCCGGTGATGCCCATGCTGGGGGACGTCGGCAACGGCTACAACACACCGGGCCAACTGCCGGGCGTTGCCCTGGTCACCGGCCAGGATCTGAGCGCCGAAACCTTGATTCGCCAGGGCGCGGTCGATTGGATCGTCATCCCCAACGTCTTCCGCGTCGACCGTGACGACTTCTGCGCCGTGAGGTTGGACTGATGGCCGCTTCCTACCAGACCGGAATCGCCAGTTCGCCCACGAACCTCCTGCAGACGCTGGTGGCCTGGCTCATGGCCCAGGGCTGGACCGTGAACCAATCCGAACAGGACGGCACCGGCTGGCGGGCCCACCTGGTGAAGG
>JAGRNP010000219.1 GCA_020440705.1 bacterium
GTGTTCCACGCCGTGAGCGCCTTCTGCAACGCGGGCTTCTCGACCTACGGCGACTCGCTGGTCGGCCTGGCCGAGCGGCCCCTCGTGATGACCGCGGTCTCGGTCCTGCTCATCGTCGGCGGTCTCGGCTTCGGCGTGGTCGGGCAGGTGCTGGCCTGGCTGCGCGGGCGCTGGCTGGGGCGCCACGGGCGCGACTTCCGGCTGGGGCTGCACGGGCGCACGGTGCTCGCCGTTTCGGCCCTGCTGCTGGTGGCCGGCACCGCGGCGCTGCTGGCCCTGGAATGGAACCGCGGCCTGGCGGAGTACGGACCGCTGGCCCGCCTCGGGCACGCGTTCTTCCAGTCGGCCACCTGCCGCACCGCGGGCTTCAACAGCATGGACCTCAACCTGCTCTCGCCGGCCAGCCTGCTGCTGATGATCATCCTGATGTTCATCGGCGGCGCCCCGGGCAGCACCGCCGGCGGCGTGAAGGTGACGGCGGTGGCCATCGTCTGGGCCAACCTGCGTTCCATCAGCCGCGGCCTGACGCGGGTGCGCCTCGGCCGCCGCGAGCTCGACCCCGTGCACGTGCAGCGGGCCATGCTCGTGCTCACGGGCGGCCTGGTGGTGGCGGTGCTGGCGCTCTTCGCCCTGCTCGTCACCGAGCGGCAGCCGTTCCTGGCCACCGCCTTCGAGGTCTTCTCGGCCCTGGGCACCGTGGGCCTGACCCTGGGCCTGACCCCGCTCCTGAGCCCCGCGGGCCGGATCGTGGTCATCATCCTGATGTTCATCGGCCGGCTCGGGCCGCTGACCCTGGCCAGCAGCCTGACCGGCTCGGGCCGCGAACCGCGGGTGCGGTTGCCGCGCGGCCGCATCCTGATCGGCTGACGCGCCCGGCGCGCCGGCAAGCGGAAGGACGACTCATGAACAAGATCGCCGTCATCGGCCTCGGCCGGTTCGGCAGCACGGTCGCCGTGGCCCTGGCCCGCAAGGGGGTCGAGGTGCTGGCCGTCGACCGGCGCAGCCCGCTGTTCGAGGCCGTGGCCGACGACGTGGCCGTGGCCGTGGGCTTCGACGCCACCGACATCGCGAACCTGAAGGCCTACGACGTGGGCACCATGGACGCCGTCGTGGTGGCGATCGGCACCAACTTCGAGGCTTCGGTGCTGGTGGCCATGCACTGCAAGCACCTCGGCGTGCCCAAGGTGATCGCCAAGGCGGTCAACGACATGCAGGAGTCGGTGCTGCGCCAGGTGGGGGCCGACATGGTCATCAAGCCCGAGGAGGACATGGGCCTGCGGCTGGCCGAGCACCTGCTCACCGACTCGGTGGTCGACTTCGTGGAACTGCCCGACGGCTACTCCCTGCGCCGCATCACCGTGCCGGAGGAATGGGACGGCAAGTCCCTGGCCGAACTCAACCTGCTCGGGGGCAAGCGCCTGAACCTGGTGCAGATCCACCGCAACGAGGGACCGGCCGAGTCCGGCCACGAACCCCGCGTGACCAAGGTGCCCCTGCCGGGCGGCGGCGAGGTGCTGCGCGCGGGCGACGCCATCGACGTCATCGGGCCCGACCGGGAGCTCGCCAAGTACGAATGACCCGAATGAGGACTTGACGCAGCGGCGGAAAAAGAAAAAAATTCTTGAGTTCGGGAGGGGGAGATGCCTAATCTGAACCCGCACAGCGAATCCGTACGGTTGGTTGAGGTCAGGGATCCGATCCAGCCGTCTTTTGTTTGCCGCGAAGTCCCGAATCACCGCATCAGGCTGGTGACGGTCTGAGTCCATCAAAGGAGTGAAACCATGACCGATCGCAAGATCAAGAACGGTGTCCTGCTTCTCGTGCTGGTGGCCCTGGTGGCCCTGGCCGGTTGCTCCTGCAAGGAGTACGAAGAGCAGATCATGCAGCTGGACGCCCAGATCGCCGAACTGCAGCAGGACCTGTCCGACCGCGACGCCGTGATCAGCGAGCGCGAGCGGGTGGCCGAGGATCTGCGGGCCAACCTGGCCGAGTGCAAGGACGAGAACGCCGTCCTGGTCGAGGAGCTCGAAGAGGTCGTCATGATCTCCGTGCCCGACCAGCTGAGCTTCTCGGCCAGCCAGGTCATCGTGCTCGACACCATGGTGCCGACGCTCGAGGCCATCGCCGCCACCGTGCGCCAGCACGAGAACTGGGACGTGTTCGTCGAGGGCTTCACGGACAACAAGAAGATCCTCGAGGAGTACCAGGAGCAGTACCCGTCGAACTGGGAGCTGGGCGCCTTCCGCTCGGCCGCCGTCGTGCGCTACATGACGAACAACCTGAACCTGCCGGCGGAGCGCTTCGCCGTGGTGAGCTACGGTCCGTACCGTCCGGTGGCGAGCAACGACACCGCCGAGGGCCGTTCGGCGAACCGCATGGTCCGCATCGTCCTGCACAAGGTCGAGCACTAGTCGCCGCGGCCGCCGGCCGCCCGACGACCCCGCCGCGCCCCGGACCCCGGTCCGGGGCGCGGCGTCTTTTTGCACGGGGATCGGTGGGGAATCAGCCGGCCAGGGCGGCCAGGGCGGCCAGGGCGTGGTCGACGTGGGCCGGCGTGTTGAAGGGGCCGAAGGCGAAGCGGACCGTGCCCTGCGGAGCCGTGCCGAGGGCCGCGTGGGCCAGGGGCGCGCACTGCAGGCCCGTGCGCACGGCGACGTTCCAGTCGGCGTCGAGGAAGAGCCCCACCGCCTCGGGCTCGCGGTCGGCCACCGTGAGCGAGACCACGGCCAGGCGCTCCGGCCCGAGGACCGCCTCCTCGTCGGGCGCGAAGCCGGCCAGGGCGATGCGGCCGCGGGCCCGCAGGTCGGCCAGTCCGGCGAGGAAGCGGTCGGCGAGGGCCGCCTCGTGGGCGCGCACCGCGGCGACGCCCCGCTCGCGCACCCAGGCCAGGCCCGCCGCGAGGCCCACGATGCCCACCGTGTTCAGGGTGCCCGCCTCGAGGCGGTAGGGGTACTCGGCGAGGTGGGCGCGCTCGGCCGAGCGCACGCCGGTGC
>JAGRNP010000220.1 GCA_020440705.1 bacterium
CGTCGAGGGCGGCCGCACGGACCATGCCGTTCAGGCGGCGCGGGCCCCGTGCCGGATCGGTCCGCGGCAGTTCGTCGCCGAGGTGGGCCACCAGCAGCGGCACCGGTGCCGGATGGTGGGCGGCCACGGCGCCGAGGGCCGCCGCCAGCACGTGGGGCGAGGTCTCGCCCATGAGCAGCACCCGCTGCAGTTCCGCCGCCGCACCGGCTCCCCGCGTGGCCCCGAGGGCCGTGACGGCCGCCGCGCGGACGCCCACATGGGGGCTGGCCAGGTGGCCGCGGGCGGCGCGCGCCAGGCGGATCCGCCACACGGGCAGCAGGCTCTCCTGGTCGGCGGCCTCGGCCGGCAGGGGGCGGTCGGCGACCAGGTCGGTCATGGCCCGCAGGGCGGTCTCGGCCACGTGGGGATCGGCGTGGCCGGCGGCGGAGATGAGGGTCGCGGCGACGCGGTCGGGCCTCAGGTCGTCGGTGTCGTCCAGGGCGGCGCGGCCCACGGTGCCGAGAGCCCGGCAGGCGGCGATGCGCACCCGCGCCGCGCGGCGGCCGTGGAAGTCGTCGAGGTGGGCGAGGCCGGCGAGAACGGCGGGCAGGGCGGCGGCGGCGTCCTGGCGGGCGAGGGCGCGGTAGGCGTGCACGACGACCTGGTCGTGGGGGCTGCGGGTGAAGGGGGCGAGCACCGGCACCAGCGTCGTGTCGGCGCGCATCTCGGCGCAGCGCAGCACCCGCCAGCGGATGTCGGTCTCGGGCCGCGCCAGGCCGGCGACGATGGCCTCGCGCAGGGCGGTCGTGTCGACCCGGGCCGCCTGGTTGCGCAGGCCGTTCCAGGCGAGGGCCGCCGTGACCGGGTCCTCGTGGGCGGCGGCGCGCAGCAGGGCCGTGCCGTCGTTGTCCAGATGGGTCAGACCCATGACCGCCGCCTCGCGCAGCGGGGGCCGCGGGTCGGCGGCGAGGGTGGCGAGCAGGGGCAGGGCCTCGGCGTCGCCCATGAGACCGAGAGCCCAGGCGGCCTCGGCGGCCACGGTGAGACTGGGGTCGGCGGTGGCGCCCATGACCTCGGGCAGCACGTCGTCGCGGCCGATGAGGCCGGCGGCGCGGACCGCGGCCAGGCGGACGTGGGCGTCGGGCCCGGTCAGGAAGGTCCGCAGCGAATCGGCCGGCGCGAGGCGGACGTCCTGCCAGCGGGCGATGGCCGCCAGCTGGGCGGGGCGGTCGTCCGGAGTGAAGCAGCCGGCCGCGAGGGCGACCGCCGGCAGCGCCAGGGCGACGAGGAGGGAGCGGCGGCGCATGGGCGTCCTTTCGCACGGGGTCCGGAGGCGCGGTCACGCTGGCACCTTACCACCGGGAACCCGCCGGGCCAACGGCGCGTTGGGCCGGGATCCGGAACCGCTTTTTGACCGGCCCCGGAGCCGGTGTTAGACTGGCCCGGACGCCCCCGTCCACCCGCTTCCCCCGGGAGTCCCCATGCGCTGTGCCATCCTGGGCGCCTCCGGCCTCGTCGGCCGCCGGATGCTCGACCTGCTCGCCGAACGCGATTGGCTGGGAGCCCCGCCGCGCCTGCTGACGTCGGCCCGGTCGGCCGGCGCCCGCCTGCCGTTCGGTCGGGGCGAACTGGTGTGCGAGGAGGTCGGGCCGGACAGCTTCCGCGGCGTGGACATCGCCCTGTTCAGCGCCGGCGGCGGGCCGAGCCGCCAGTGGGGGCCGGTGGCCGCCGCCCACGGCTGCTGGGTCGTGGACAACAGCTCGGCCTGGCGCATGGATCCGGCCACGCCGCTGGTGGTGCCCGAGATCAACGGCGACCTGGTGCCCCGCGCCCGCGAGGCGCGCACCGGGGGCATCATCGCCAACCCCAACTGCTCGACGATCCAGGTGGCCATGGCCCTGGCGCCCCTGGCCCGGACCTTCGGCCTGCGCGAGGTGCAGGTCACGACGCTGCAGGCGGTGTCGGGCGGCGGCCAGGGGACCGTGGCCGAGTACACCGCCCAGCGGAACGGCGCGGCGCCGGCGCCGGACGGGCCCTTTCCGCGGGGCATCGCCGCCAACGTGGTGCCCGCCATCGGCGCCGCGCTCGAGGACGGCTCCTACGAGGAGGAGGCCAAGGTCGCGCGCGAGCTGCGGAAGATCCTCGGCCGCGGCGCCGACCTGCGCGTCAGCTGCACGGCCACGCGGGTGCCGGTGGTCACCGGCCACAGCGCCGCGGTGCGGGTCGTGTGCGACGGGCCGGTCGACCTGGTGCGGGCGGCCGACGTGCTGGCCGCCTTTCCGGGCGTGGTCGTGGCCCGCGACCCGCACGCCTACGCGACGCCGCTCGAGGCGGCCGGCGGCAACGACGTGCACGTCGGCCGGCTGCGGCGCGACCCCGACGAGCCGCGGGCCCTGCTGCTGTGGGTCGTGGCGGACAACCTCCTGAAAGGCGCCGCCTGGAACGCGGCGCAGATCGCCGACCTGCTCGCCGGACGGGGCGGCGCATGATCACCGGCGCCGCCTTCGCCGCCAGCGGCCTGCGGGCGACGCCCCTGGGCCGGGCCCATGTGGCGACCCGGCTGGGGGCGCTGGTCCTGGGCCTGGTGACGGTGATGCGTCTGCCGGCGGCCGGACTCGTGCCGGCCGCCGGCGCCGTGGCTTTGGGCCTGACCTGGACCGGCATGACGTTCCGGCATCAGGCCGCGGCCCTGCGGCCGTGGGCCCCGGTCGGGGTGCTGATGCTCCTGCTGCACGTGTTCACGACGGTCGCCGCGGCGCCCCTGTGGCACCCGAGCTGGGCCGGCCTCGTCGCCGGGATCCTGGCCCTGGTGCGCGTGGCGGCCTCGGTGGGGCTGCTCGGACTGTACCTGCGCGTGACGAGCCTGGACGACCTCGTGGCCGGTGCGGCCTGGTGGCTCGCGCCCCTGCGGCGCCTCGGCGTCGCCGTGGACGACTTCGGTCT
>JAGRNP010000221.1 GCA_020440705.1 bacterium
CATGACGCTCTTCCGATCTGGCCGGCGCCTTGGCGGCCGGCATCCTGCCCAGCGGGATGAAGCCCGACTTCTTCGGCGCCGCCGGTGGGGCGTCGGTCGGGGCCGCGTCGCCGCCCTGCAGGGCGTCCAGTCGGGCGAGCAGGTCGGCCAGGCCGTCGATGCGACCGGTGCCGCCGTCGCTCAGGCTCGCCACGGCGCGGCGGTCGGCGTCGACGACTTCGAGGAAGACGGCCAGGGTCTGGTCGGTGGTGGCGATGGTGCCGGCGACGACCTCCTCGAGTACCGTTTCGATGCGATGGGTGAGCTCCTCCAGGTCGCGGAAGCCCATGAAGCCGGCGTTGCCCTTGAAACTGTGCAGGGCGCGCAAGGCCTCGGCGAGGTCGGGCCCGTCGGGGCCGGCCTTCAGGGCGGCGAGCAGGTCCTGCTCCGCGGCGTCGAGCAGCTCCTCGGCCTCCTCGATGAAGCGGGCCTTCATCTCGGGCGTGACCGTGATGGCCGGGAAGTGGAGCGCGTCGGGCGCGTCGGCGGCGGGGTCGGGCCAGTCGACCGCGACCTCGGGTTCGGCGGCGGGCTCCGGCGCGGCGGCCGGCGCCGCGGGTGCGGGCTCGCCGTTCTGCTTGGCGGTGATGGAGACCTGCAGGGCCGCGACCTGGGCCTGGACCTCGTCGCGGTAGGCGTCGTCGCGGCCGGACTCGGCCAGATCCTCCATCACCTTGCGCAGCAGGTCGATGGTCTGCAGCAGCAGGGGGATGTCGGGGCCGGCGAGAGCGGCCTCGCCCTTGCGGAAGATGTCGAGCAGGTTCTCGGCCTTGTGCGTGAGCTCGACGATGTTCGTCAGCTCGAGGAACCCGGCGCTGCCCTTCAGGGAGTGGAAGAGCCGGAAGATGGAATTCACCATCTCGAGATCGACATGGCCGGCGGCGTCCTGGGTGGTTTCGAGGGCGACCAGCTGCGGCTCGACCTCGTCGATCATCTCGAGACCTTCCTCGACGAATGCCGCCGAGATTTCCAGATCGACATCGTTCATGCGGGGCTCCTGCGTGGGTTGAAACCGCGGGGACGGCGTCCGGGACGCGCGTCTTCTCACAGGAGCACTATCGACAGGCTAAAGAGAAGCCTTAGTTTGAAATGAGGTGATCATGGCCGAACGGGTCGATTGCGGACGCGTCTCCCCGGAAGCCGGGCGAGCGGGCTACTTCCAGTGGCTGGAAATGAAGGCGTCGACCTCGGGAATCCCGCCCTGCAGCAGCAGATAGCCGTTGTGGGGCTCCCGGGCCGTGGTTTCGCCGTTCACCGGGGACAGCATGATCCGGGCGACCTCGGCCGGGTCCTGGGTCTGGCCCAGGGCCCAGCCCAGCTTCACGTAGGCCACCTCCGGCAGCATGTTCGCGGCCGGGACCACGCCCTTGCCCATGATCTCGCGGCCCGTCTCGTAGACGTACATCTGCACGTAGCCCCACAGGGTCTGCACGGTCATGTAGACGTGGACGCCGGCGGCGCGGGCCCGGTCCAGGGCGGGGTAGAGGGGCTTGTTCACGTGGCCGAGGCCGGTGCCGGCGATGACGATGCCCCGGTAGCCGTTGTCGACGAGGGAGTCGATGATGTCCGGTTTCATGTTGGGGTAGTAGTAGACCAGGCTGACGCGGTCGTCGAAAACGTCGACCAGGCGCACGCTGCGGTCGTCCCGGCGCCGCTTGTAGTCGTCCCGGAACGGCGTGACCCCTCGCTCGTCGACCTTGCCGAGGGGGATGTCGCTCAGGGTGCGGAAGGTCGAGCGGTACGACGAGTGCATCTTGCGCACGCGCGTGCCGCGGTGCAGCAGGCCGTACTCGTCGCTGGTGGGGCCGAACATGCACACCATGACCTCGGCGATGTCGCTGGTCGCGGCGGTGCGGGTGGCGTTGATCAGGTTGATGGCCGCGTCGCTGCTGGGCCGGTCGCTCGAGCGCTGGCTGCCGACCATGACGATGGGCACCGGCGCGTCCTGCAGCATGAACGACAGGGCGGCCGCGGTGTGGTGCATGGTGTCGGTGCCGTGGCCGACGACGATGCCGGCCACGCCCTTTTCGATCTCGGCGGCGATGGCCCGCGCCGTGCCGAGCCACTGCTCCGGGCCCATGTTCTCGCTGAACACGCCGTAGAGCTTCTCGGTCTCCATGTTGCAGATGTCGGCCAGCTCGGGCACCGAACCGTACAGCTCGCCCGGGCTGAAGGCCGGGATCACGGCGCCGGTGCGGTAGTCGAGCCGGCTGGCGATGGTGCCGCCGGTGCCGAAGAGCTTCACGCGGGGCTTCTGCGGATCGAAGGGGAAGGCCTTCTCCGGGATCTGGTAGTGGGCCTCCTTGCGCCCGTGCACGCTGATGCGCTCGACCGTGTCCCAGCGCACGCCGATGTTGTAGCCGGTGGCGAGCTTCAGCACGATGTGGTCGGCGTCGGCGGTCTCGCTGCGGGGCAGGATCAGGCCGGCGAAGTCGCCGCGGTCGGTGTGCAGGGTGACCTGACTCCACACCGGCGCGTTCTCGCGCGCGAGGAGGTCGCGGGTGGGGGGGCGGTAGCCCTCGAAGGCGCCGTTGTCCGGCTGCAGGGCGTCGGTCATGGCAGCTCCTCCTCGATCCAGGCCCGGGCCCGACGGCCGGAAACACGTCCGCGCAGGGCGGGCATCACGTGGCCCATGGCGAAGTCGATCCGGGCCGTGCCCCGCGGGCCGCCGTCGGCGGGGCCGTCGGGGGGCAGGGTGGCCAGGGCGGCCCGCACCGCGGCGCGGGCCATGTCTTCGGCGAGGGGGGTGGGGACGTCGTCCTCGCTCCACCACAGGCCCTCGAGCAGGGCCTCGCCGGCGGCGACCCGGG
>JAGRNP010000222.1 GCA_020440705.1 bacterium
ACGGCCGGCCAGACCCGGGACTCCGCCGCCGCCGCGGCCACCGGAGCGGCGAGGACATCCAGGCGATCCCAGGCGGCCCGCCTCCCGCGCCACGCCGCCGCGCACGTCGGGCAGGCGGCCAGGTGGGCGTCCAGCGCCTCGCGCTCCGCGGCGCCCAGTTCGCCGCCGAGGGCCGCGTCGATCAGGTGGAGCACGTGTTCCATGTCGTCGTCCTTTCGCCGCTCAGACATCCGCGTCGCCGAGCCGTTCGCGCAGGCCGGCCAGGGCCCGCTGGATGAGGGATTCGACGCCGGGCACGGTGGTCTCCATGGCCTCGGCCACCTCGCGATACCGCAGCCCCTGGAAGCGATGCAGCACCAGGGCCTGCTTCTGCCGTTCGGGCAGGGCGTCGACCGCCGCCCGGACCGTCCGGGTCGCCTCGTCCCGTTCGAGGGCCGCCAGCGGGCCGGCGTCCGGGGCCGGCGTGTCGTGGGTGGTCGTGTCGAAGCGCACCCAGCCGATGATCTTCCGCCGCCGCAGGCGGCTGCGGGCGAGGTTGCCGGCGATGCGCAGGAGCCAGCTGCGGAACAGGCCCTGCGGCCGGTACTTCCCCGCCTGCCGGAAGACCTTGACGAAGGTCTCCTGGCAGAGGTCCTCGGCTTCGTCGACGGATCCGACCATGTGGATCAGGAAGGTCCGCACGTCCGTCTCCCACCGCTGGACGAGGAGGCGGAAAGCCGCCTCCTCGCCGTCGGCCACGAGGGCCATGAGGGTGTCGTCGTCGGTGTCGTGCCTCAAGATTCACCTTGCCGGTCGATGCGTCCACGATCTACCAGCGACCCTGGCCCTGGCCGCGGCCGCGACCCTGCCCGGGGCCCTGCTCGCAGGAGCCGCCGCCCCCGCAGTCGCCACGGCCGCCACGGCCACCCTGGCCGCGACCCGCCTCGAAGCCCGCACCACGCCCGCCGCGGCGCCCTTCGCCGAGCAGCATCTTGTCCCGCTGCTCGGGCGTCAACAGCTTCCGCACGGCCAGGCGCGTCTCGACGCGGTTGACCTGCATCTCGGTGCGCACCTCGCCGATCTTGCGCGTCAGTTCGACGAGCTTGCCGGCCGAGGGCTCGTCCTTCAGCATCTCGCCGCGCTTGTCGTTGCGCAGGCGCAGCAGCTCCTTGCGCAGCTCGGTGTTCTTGGTGCGGGTCTTCTCGTGCAGGTCCTCGATGGCCGCGACCTGCTCGTCGGTGAGGTCGAGGTGGGCCTGCAGGCGCTCGAGGCGCGGGCCGCCGTCGAAATCGCCGTCGGGGCCGCCGGCGCCCGGGCCGCGACCGCCGCGGGGACCGGGCCCCTGGGCCAGCGCGGTGGCGGCGAGACCGAGGGCCGCCAGGGCGGCGACCACGAGGATCAGGTTCCGTCGGGACATGTTCTGCTGCGTCTTCATGACTGGGCCTCCTGGGGAACGGGAATCGGTTGCTGGTTGTCGTGCCATTCACCCCACCCAACGCGGGACGACTCCGGGACCAGCGGCCGTTTCCGGATTTTTCTTCAGTCGGAGACCAGGGCGAGGTTCCGGCGCAGCGCCGGATCGTCCGGGAGCCGCTCGAGACCGGCCCGGAACACCGCGCGGGCCTCGTCGCGCCGGCCGGCGCGGGCGAGGATCACGCCTTCGTCGATGTACCCGCGCGCATCCGCGGGGTGGGCCGCCCGCAGGCGGCGGGCCGCGGCGAGGGCGGCGGCGGGATCGCCCGTCCGGGCCAGCAGCACGGCCAGGTTGTGGAGCGCCTCGGCGTCGTCGGGGTCCCGCACGAGCACCTGCTCGGCGGCCTCGCGGGCGGCGACCGGGTCGTTCCCCGCGAGGGCCGCGCCCAGCAGCGCCCGCCACAGGGGCACCGGGTCCGAGGCCTGGCGGGCGCCCTCGCGGAGGACCGTACGGCGACCGGACTCGTCGCCCCGGGCCCCGAGAGCCGCCGCCAGACCGAGCCATGACGGCGTCCGGTCCGGCGCCACCGCGACGGCTTCCCGGTACAGGGCGACGGCCCGCTCCAGTGCCGACGCGTCGCCGGTGGCCACGCCGACGTCGGCCCAGCGCAGGGCCTCGTTGGCCGCGGCCAGCCCCGACCAGGTGGCCCGCACGCCGTTCAGCCCCCAGGGCACGACCAGCACCGCCGCCAATGCGGCCGCCACCCACGCCGCGCGGCGCCGGGCGGCCAGATGCACCGCGCCCCAGCCGGCCGCGACGCACCAGAACGGCACCAGCGCCAACCGGTAGCGCGACACGACGAAGAAGAGGCTCTGCCCCAGCAGCAGCACCACGAGGACGGCCAGCGCCCACCGCAGAACCCCGCCGTCGCTCCGTCCCCACGCCGCCGCCAGCCCGGCACTGCCCAGGACGACGAGCAGGGCGTAGGGCACGAGCCACCCGCGCAGCAGCGGCACGGTGCGCGTCCAACCCGCCAGGGGCGTCAACTGGTCGATCTCCCAGCCCTGGACGTGCAGCCACAGCTTGCGCAGGAACAGCGCCGCGGTGCGCCCCGGCCGCGCCCGCATCTCGGCGAGGGCCGCGTCGCGCCAGAGGCGGTCAGCCTCGGCCAGGGACACCGCGTCCCGCCCGAAGCGGCCGGCCAGGAAGGCGCGCCCGGCGGGGTCGCGCCGCCAGTCGCCCGGCACCGCCGCCACGTAGAACCCGTTGGCCTCCGGACCGTTGCCGATGTAGAGATTCAGGCCGGCGTTGACGGTCGGACCGACCAGGTGTCCGGCCAGCCGGGAGTTGCGCCAGGTGGGTGGCGCCCCGACCACGGCCAGGCCGAGCAGCAGCCACACCAGGGCC
>JAGRNP010000223.1 GCA_020440705.1 bacterium
GGCGCGCGCACGGCGGGGGCGGCGCGCTTGGGCGCGGCGGGCTGCGGCCGCTCGAGGATCAGCTTGGCGATGCGTTCGGGCATCTCCTCGAGCTTCGCCTCGCGCACGGGCACGGGCGGCGCCACGAGGACGCCGATCACGACGACCACGCCGCACACGGCGGCGGCCGCGAGGCAGTTGCGCGAGACCCGGTCGAGGGTGCCCCACAGGGGCTGCCGGTACGGTGCGGGAACGGTGGTGGCGGTGCTCATCACGAGGCCCCGATCACGGCCAGCGAGATGTCCGCGTAGCCGCTCTGGTTGCAGGTGTACATGACCCGCTGCAGCAGGGCGAACGGGATGGCGCGGTCGCCCTGGATGGCCACGCGCGGCGCCGGACCGTCGGCATCGCCGCGCAGGCGGGCGATCTCGGCGGCCTGGTCGCGGGCTTTGTCCAGGCGGGCGGCCAGGGCGGGAATCAGCAGGTCGCCGCTGCTCCGGGGCGCGTCGTCGACCCGGGCCACGACCTGGCCGTCGACCAGCACGGCGCCGTCGAAGACGGCCACGACCAGGGACGACTGCGGCGGCGTGTCGCTGGTCGACTGGGGCAGGTCGACGCCGGGCGCCGGCGTGATCACCTCGCCCTCGACCACGAAGCTCTTCAGCAGGAAGAGCAGCAGCACCGTGAGGATGTCCATCATCGAG
This sequence comes from bacterium, assembly GCA_020440705.1. Taxonomy (NCBI): domain Bacteria; species bacterium. The sequence continues at coordinate 684 of JAGRNP010000223.1, forward strand.
GTCAGGCGCAGGGGCATGGTGCCCCCCGCCCCCCGGCGACGTCGGCGGCGTCGGTTCGCCATGCTAGTTCCCCCCGTCCGCGCCGAGCAGGGAGGCCGAGGGCAGCCCGGCGGCGCGGGTGATGTCCATGACGGCGATGATGTCGTCGTAGCGGGTGCCCGCCTGGGCGACGATCATCACGTCGCGATTGTCGGGATGGTCGGCCACGACGGACGCCAGCGCGGCGGTCAGGGCGGCGGCGGGATCGTCGCCCGTCCGCGCGATGACCGACCGGGCGAGGCGATGGCCCTCGACCGTCCAGGTGTCGGCGGCGATGGTCACCGCGAGGTTCAGCGGCGTCTCGTCCGGCCGGACGGCGGCCTCCGGATCGGCGGCCGCCCCGTCCATGTCGATGACGGTCACGTTGATGAAGACCGCCGAGATCAGGAGCATCGGGATCAGCGCGACGAAGAGGTTCATCAGCGGCATGATGTCCAGGTCGTTCTCGACCAGCTCCCGGAAGCTGCGGCCCATGCTGCGGCGTCCGTTCATGCTCAGGCGGCCTTCCGGTCGGCCGGGACCTCGCCGCCGCGGCGCACGAGCGCCTTGATCAGGCGGGCGCTGATCTGGTCGACGTCGTCGACCACGCCCTCGACCTTGCTGACCAGGAAGCCGTGCACCCACAGGCTGGGCACGGCGACGATCAGGCCGAACGAGGTGGTGTTCAGGGCCTGCGAGATGCCCGCGGCCAGGAAGGCCGAGCGCTGGCTCGGATCGGCGGCGTCGACGGCGGAGAAGGCCGTCGTCAGGCCGAAGATCGTGCCGAGCAGGCCGAGCAGGGTCGCCGAGTTGGCCAGGATGCTCAGGAAGGGCAGGCGACGCGAGAGGGACGGCAGCACCAGCACCGCCTCGTTCTCCGCCGCGTGCAGCAGGTGGTCCTCGTCGCGGGAGTTGCGCGTCAGGATCGCGTGGGCCACCTGGGCCACCGGCCCCTTCACCTTGCGGCAGAGGTCGGCGGCGCCGGCCAGGTCGCCGTTGCCCACCAGGCGCAGCACGTCGGCGGTGAGCCGGCCGCCGCGCACCGAGGCCGCGCGGCCGATCACCCAGAAGCGCTCGAGCGCCAGGCCGAGAATGAGCACGCCCGTCAGCAGGATCACGTACATGAACGGACCACCGGTCCGGAAGAATTCGGCAAACGTCGACAACGGATTCATCGCTTCACTCCTTGCAGGGTCACTCGGTGGCGGAAACCGGCGCCGCCGCGGCGGCCGGATCGGTGGAAGTCGCGCCGGGGAGTCCGGGAGCCGTCAGGTCCAGCGGGCCGGACGGCGCCGGCAGCTCCGGCACCGCGAGCAGGTCGTCGAGGGTGGGCAGGTAGCTCCAGCCCAGGCCGTCGTCGAAGCGCACCTGCTCGCGCGAGGTGATGAAGAGCACCCGCGGCACGTCGACCACGCCCTCGATGTTCGTGGCGTCGAGGCGGCGGGCCGGAGCGTCGGTCGGGGCGGCGTGCGCCGTCGCCACGACCAGGACGAGGGTGGTCACGGGTACGACGCGCATCATGGCGTGCCTCCCGCGCCGGTGGTCAGGCTCGCCTGGGCCCCGCCCGGCTCGCCGGCCACGTCGAGACGCCCGGCCAGATCGTCCGGATCGGCCGCCGCCCCGCCCGCCACCTCACGGTAGCGGCGGAACCATTCGCGGCCGGCCGCGCGGTCGTAGAAGTAGAACGACTCGACGATGGCCAGGTTGTAGAGGGCGCCCGGCAGGTCCGGATCCAGATCGTGCGCGCGGGCGAAGGCTGTGCGGGCCTCGTCGGCGCGCCCGGCATAGAGCAGGGCGATCCCGAGATTGTTCTGGTTGGCGGCGCTGCGCGGTTCGTCGGCCACGGCGGCTTCGGCGGCGGGCAGGCCTGCGCGGAAGTCGTCGCCCGAGAGGATGGCGCAGGCCCGGGCCGTGCGCACGGCCCCGTGCTGATCGGCGCAGGCGGCGAGGGCGGCGTCGGCCCGCTCGATCTCCCCCGCGGCCACCAGGTGCAGGGCCAGCGCCACGCGCAGGGCGTCGGGCGCGGCCGGATCGGCCCGCAGCCCCGCCTCGAGGGCGGCGGCCGCGACGGCGTGCT
>JAGRNP010000224.1 GCA_020440705.1 bacterium
CGCACCCGGCTGCCGGCCACCAGCACCTGCACCGCCGCGTCATCCGGCAGGGCGCGCACCATGGCGGCCACCGCGTCGCGCGCCGCGTCGAGCCGCGTGCCGCCGCCCGGCAGGCCGGTGTTCATGCTGGCCGACGCGTCGACCACGAAGAGGACCGAACGCACCCCGCTGCCCGCCCCCAGCCCGCCCCAGCGGGGCCCGGCCGCCGCGAGGGCGACGCACAGCAGGGCCAGCACCCGCAGCAGGAGCAGCAGCCAGCGCCGCACGCCCAGGCTGCGGGCCTGGCGCGCCTGCACCTCGTCGAGGAAGCGCAGGTCGCTGAAACGCTCCCGCCGCACGCGTCGCCGGCTGAGGAAGTGGATGATGACGGGCAGGGCCGCCGCGAGGGCGCCGAGCAGCAGGGACGGGTTCAGGAAGGAGATGGGCATCAGTACATCCGCCGCCGCTTCTGCAGGTAGGCGCCGAGTCCCGCCGCGAACGGCGTGTCGGTGGAGATCTCGACCAGATCGACGAGCTGCCGGCGGCACTCGCGGCGCAGGGTGTCGCGCCAGGCGTCGAAGCGGGCCCGGTAGCCCTCGCGCAGGTGGGCCGGCTCGAGGCGCACCCGCTGGTCCGGCTGTTCGAGCGACTCGAACTCCACCTCGCCGTCGAAGTCGAGGGCGATCTCCCGGGGATCGAGGATGTGGAAGACGACCACCTCGTGACCCCGGTGGCGGAAATGCTTCAGACCCGCCAGGATCCGCTCCGGCTCGTCCATCAGGTCGCTGAACAGGAGCACGAGCCCGCGCCGCTGCACCCGCTCGGCGACCCGGTGCAGCACCTCGCCGAGGTTCGTGCCGTGTCCGTCCGGCAGCCCCTCGAGGACCTTCAGCACCTGGAAGAGCTGCCGCCGCACCGAGCGGGCGGGCACCATCTGCAGGGGTTTCTCGTCGAAGGTGACCAGGCCGACCGCGTCGTTCTGGCGCAGCAGCAGATAGCTGAGCGCCGCCGCGAGATACGAGGCGTAGCGGACCTTGGTGGGCCTGTTCTCCGCGCCGGTGTAGCCCATGCTCGCCGAGCAGTCCATCAGCAGGGTCGCGCGCAGGTTGGTCTCCTCGGTGAAGACCTTCAGGTAGTGGCGGTCGGTCTTGGCGTAGACCCGCCAGTCCATGTGGCCCACGGGCTCGCCGGGGATGTACTGCCGGTACTCGGCGAACTCGGCGCTGAAGCCGTGGTAGGGGCTCTTGTGCAGTCCCGTCAGGAAGCCCTCGACGACCAGGCGCGCCACGAGGTCGAGGCGACCGAGGCGACCGACCAGCTCGGGCGAGAGGAGCTCGTGGCTCACGGGGCGACCTCGTCGAGGATCAGCCCGATGATGCGATCCTTGGCGACGTTCTCGGCTTCGGCGTGGAAGTTCGAGACCAGGCGGTGGCGCAGCACGGGCAGGGCCAGGCGCCGGATGTCCTCGAGGTCGGGCGTCGGGCGGCCGTCGAGCAGGGCCCGCGTCTTGGCGCCGCGGATGAGGAACTGGGCGGCGCGGGGACCGGCGCCCCAGGCCAGGAACTCCTTCGCGGCGGCGGCCTCCTCGCCGCTGCCCACGCGCGTCGCCCGCACGAGCTTCACCGCGAAGCGGGTCACGTTCTCGGCCACGGCGACCTCGCGCACCAGGCGCTGGCTGGCCAGCACGGCGTCGGCGTCGAGGCTCCGCGCGAGTTCGACCTCGGCCGCGCCGGTGGTGCTCTCGACGATGGTCATCTCGTCGGCGAAGTTGGGATAGCCGATCAGGACGTTGAACATGAAGCGGTCGAGCTGGGCTTCGGGCAGGGGGTAGGTGCCCTCCTGCTCGATGGGGTTCTGGGTCGCGAGCACGAAGAACGGGCTGCCGAGATCGTGGGTGCGTCCGCCGGCGGTGACCTGGCGCTCCTGCATGGCCTGGAGCAGGGCCGCCTGGGTCTTGGGTGGCGTGCGGTTGATCTCGTCGGCCAGGATGACGTTGGCGAAGATCGGACCCCGGATGAACTTGAACTCGCGGTGGCCGGTGCCGTGGTCCTCCTCGAGGATCTCGCTGCCCGTGATGTCGCTGGGCATGAGGTCGGGCGTGAACTGGATCCGGTTGAAGCTGAGGTCCATGACCCGGGCGAGGCTGCTGATGAGCAGCGTCTTGGCGAGGCCGGGAACGCCCTCGAGCAGCACGTGGCCACCGCTGAACAGGGCGATCATCATCTCGTCGATGACGTCCTCCTGGCCGACGATGACCTTGGCGATCTCCTGGCGCATGGTGCGGTAGTTCTCCCGCAGGGTGTCGATGTTCCGGGCGGCGTCGTCCACGGGGGATCCTTTCGGTGATGCGCGGGGGGCCGGGTCGTCCGGCCGGTCGCACAGACGATATCGCCGGGCCGGACGAACGTCCACCCCTCTCGCCGTGCCGCCGCTTCTACGGGCCACCGGGCCGCCGGTTCCCGCACCGCCCGCGACGCCCCGCGGGTCCGGGTTCCCGTTTGCACGAAATTCACCTTGTCGGCGGGCCGGACCGGGCATTGATTTGCGCCCCCACCGCGACGGCGGGGCGCATTGGCCGTGGCCACCGCCGCGGACGTGGCCTATGGTGACGCGGCGCCGCCGGGCGCCACGGAACCCCGGGGCGGACCGCCCGAGAGAGGAACGGATGCACAAGAGACTGTACCGGAGCGTCGAGGACGTCCTCGACCGCATCGACCACAGCGCCGGGGACGAGCGCATGCTG
>JAGRNP010000225.1 GCA_020440705.1 bacterium
CCGAGGCTGACCTGGAGCAGCAGGCTGCGGCTCTCGCTGGGGGGGCGGAATATCTGTCCGACGTGGTCCAATTCCGGCCTCCGGAGCGGGCCCGCTCGGCGGGTGCGAACCCTGCCAGAAGGGGCTGACCCCTGCCGGCGGGTATTTTTGACGGCGAATTTACACTATCACGACAGATTTAGGATTGTTTTTGGCGAATCCTCACGCCCTTGTAACCAGTTGCCACTATTGTAAGTAATTCTTTAGCCGCGTGATCGCCGCTCCCAATGATGTTGAGCATTCGAAAACCCTTGAATATTCCCTAAAGAAAAACCTCAATTTGTGGTTGAATAGTGACGATTCCTGCAACACCTCCAGCGAGACCCGGCACGGGTCGACCGAGAGCAGAGGGAAGGCAGAACAGAGTCAACATCACGGCCGGGGCCGCCACGTCAGAATGGCTTAGGGCGAGAGTCATTCACCGACAGGCCCCGGCCCCCCTTTTCAGGGGACTTTTTTTTGCCGCCGACCGTCCCGCAAGGCCCCGACTCCGTCAGGCGTCGGCGTGCAGCCCGCAGAACACCCCGTTCCTGATGATCACCCGCTCGGCGTCGCCCGGTCCACACAGGCGCACCTCGCGCACCCGCACGTCCGGCTGCATTTCCGGAATGTAGACCCGGTCGAGGTGGATCACCGCGTCGGGGCCCGAGAAATCCGACGGTGAGACGGTGCCGCCGAAATGGTCGCTGCGGCCGAAGGCGATGTGCAGGCCCAGCTTCTCGTCGAGCAGGATGCTGCCGGTGGGAGCGAGCCCGAAGTCGCCCAGCACGCCGAGGCCCAGCTCGGCCAGGTTGGCGTAGGCCGGCTCGGCGGCCAGGTGGGCGGCCTCCTCGCTGCTGCGGGGGCCCTCGCTGAGCACCTTCACCGCCTTGTTGCCCTCGATGGCGTACACCACGACCTCGCCGTCGATCTGCACCGGCAGCGTGCCCTGGGAGCCGCTCGGGTCGCCGGCGATCTCGCCTTCGTAGGGCACGATGTAGGCCTCGCCGGAGGGCAGGTTGCCCGCCACGCCGTTGGCCGGGAACAGGCCGCCCGAGGCGTGGCCGGTGCGGTGGCGGAGATCGAGGACGAGGTGGTGGGTCTGGTCGCCCACCACGAAGTCGAAGCGGGCCGAAGTGGCGGCGTCGAGCCAGGTCTTCAGCAGGTCGACGCGGCGGTTGATCTCGCCGTAGTCCAGGCGCAGGGCCGGGATCATGGACGGCAGGAAGCCGGGCATGGTCGCCGCACGGAAGCCCTCCGGGCCGGCGCCGCGGGCCCGCGTGGCCACCTTCAGGGGGGCCGTGGCCGACAGCTCGGTCGGGGCCAGAACCATGCTGTGGGTGGCGAAGAGCTCGTCGAAGGCGAGGCCCGGGCCCGACAGGGCGTCGGCGTCGGCGTAGACGGTTTCCCCGTCGCCGGGGACGCAGACGGACGGCAGGTCGGCGTTGTTGCCGCCGGCGTTGCGGTACCAGGCCAGGGTGAGCCGGTCGAGGCCGAGGGCCGCCATCTCGCCCTTCAGCCCGCGGTACCAGGCGGCGGCCATGGCCCGGCGGGCGGCCCAGTCCGGGTCGTCGGCCAGGCGGGCGTCGGGCAGGTCGACGATGATGGCCAGGCCCCGGTCGGCGGCGGTGGGCTGGAAGACACGCTGGACGAGCAGGCGCAGGTCGGTGGCGGTCAGGGACTCGGACATGTTCGGCTCCCGGCTGGGGGATCGGTCCCGGGAATGAGGTGGTCCCGGACGCGGACATCAATTATCGTAGGCCCCGACAACAACCGGCAGACAGCGCGCAAGGAGGCCGCCATGAACCAGGACCGGGAAACCAATCTCGCTCTTTTCATCGATTTTGACAACGTCGCCCTCGGCGCGCGCGACGCCCGGCAACGCTTCGACATCAAGCTCCTGCTCGAGCGCCTGCTCGAGAAGGGCAAGATCATCGTCAAGAAGGCCTACGCGGACTGGCACTACTACAAGGAGTACATGTCGCCGCTGCACGAGGCCGCCATCGAGCTCATCGAGATCCCCATGCCGCGCATCTCCGGCAAGAACAGCGCCGACATCCGGCTCGTCGTCGACGCCATGGACCTGTGCTACTCCAAGGAGCACCTCGACACCTTCGTGATCGTGTCGGGCGATTCGGATTTCTCGCCGCTGGTCTCGAAGCTGCGCGAGAACAACAAGCGCGTGATCGGGATCGGCATGAAGAACTCGAGCAGCAAGCTGCTCATCGGCAACTGCGACGAGTTCATCTTCTACGACGACATCTACCGCCTGACCCAGAGCCGCATCGAGGGCACCGCCGCCCACAACGTGCCGGCCGACAAGCGCGAGCTCTTCGACTTCCTGGTGCAGACGGTGCAGAGCCTGCTGCTGGAAAGCCGCGGCGTGCTCTACTCGTCGCTGATCAAGGACACCATGACCCGCAAGCAGCCCGCCTTCACCGAGCGGGCCCACGGCTTCTCGAACTTCGGCGACCTGCTCGACGAGGCGCGCAAGCTGGGGCTGCTCATCGTCGAGCGCGACGCGGCGGCCGGCGGCACCTGGGTCGTGCACGGGCTGGGCGACGGGGTGTCCGAGGGCGGCGGCAACGGCGACAAGCGGGCCGGCGGCAGCCGGTCGTCGCGGCGGCGGCGGCGGTCCGGGCGCGGCGAGAA
>JAGRNP010000226.1 GCA_020440705.1 bacterium
GTGGATTAAATGCTAGCGAGGATCGGGGGATCGGGGCCGGATTCTGGTACCCCACGGGGCCTCGCCCGGGCCGGGATCGGCCCCGGCTACCCCCGCCAGCCATCGATCCACCCCCGGGGGCGCCGCACAGGCATGCTCGGCTCCGGCTCGGCCGCCGCCTGGACCTCGTGACGGTGGGCTAGGGCCGCCGCTCGCTCGGGCAGGGACTTCACGAATGCGGGGCCGAGGATGTAGAGAGCCGCCAGGCAATAGACCTCGAGGTCGAGGGCCTCGTTGCGGTCGCGGGTCTTGACCCACTCACGGACTGTGCCACGGTTCTTCACCCACTTGCGGATGGCCTTCTCGGCCGTCAGCTGGGCGATGTACTCCTCGTCGGTCCACTCGGGGAGGTGGCAATAGCCGGGTCCGGGCGATCCGATGCGTAAACGCGAGTAGACGATCTCCTTGCCGGTGTCCACGCAGAGGGTGAACAGCTTCGCGCGGTACCGGTTGTGGGTGGATGGGCGGCCGACCAGCGGTTTGCCCCGCTCCGAACCGCCACGGACGGCGAAGATGCGCCGGTCGATTCGGGCACGGCAGAACCGGTAGACCTGCTCGGAGTGGTGGCCGCCGCTGTCGACGGCGACACAGGATATCGGGACCTTCTGCCCGCTCTCGTGGGTGAACTCGGTCCGCAGGAAGCGGTCGAGGTCGAGCCAGACCTGGTCGCGCCCCGGGTCACCGTGGAACTGGGAGAACGCGACGAGCCAGGACTCCTCCGACGCGCCGTATCCCTTCACCGCGCACTCGAGCCGGTCGCCCTGGACGTCGACCGAGGCCACGAGCACGCCGACGCCGCTGGGCACCTCGGCTTCATATCGCTCCGCTCGGGCCAGCAGGCTGTCCGGGTCGACGGTCTCCCCGCGCTCCTCCCAAGTCTCTCCCAGCACGCTGTTGACCCAGTTCTTCAGCCGGAGCGGGCTCTCCTTGGCCTCTATGAACTCTCCGACGGTGGCTGACCACGGCAGCCAGCCGAGCGGGGAGTAGAGGCTGGACAGATGGAACCCGATCGTCTCGCCGTTGCCCTTGGCCGTAGGACGCCACTGGCCGGCGGCGAGCATCTGCGGCTTGAACCGCTCCTCGACCAAGACGCCGCAGTTCATGCAGGCCAGGGCCGCGGTCTTGGGGTCTTCGTCACGCCAGCGAATGTTCTCCCACCGCATCCAGTCGTAGTGGCCGCATTCGGGACAGGGGACGAAGTACCGCCGCTGGTCCGACGCGAGGAATTCCCGCTCGATCCGGGAGATGCCCTTGATCGTGGGCGTCGAAACCAGGAACACCTTGCGGCGGGAGTAGAGAGGGCCGGTCGTGCGCTTCTCCGCCAGTGCGATCGGGTCGCCCTGGCCGCCCACGTCACCCGGGTACTCGTCGATCTCGTCGCAGAAGAGCCAGCGTATCGGCATGGACTTGACGCCGGTCGCCGAGTTGGATCCGGTCAGGAACAGGACCCCGCCGGGGAATTCCTTGATCAGGAGGCTGTTACCGCCGTCGCGGGACCGTGCTTCGCGGACCAACTCGTGAAGCACAGGCGTGGTTGCGACCATGGGGTCGAGGCGCTGGCGGCTGAACCGCCGGGCTTCGTCCACGGTGGGGCGCAGGACCAGGATCGGCCCGGGCGCGTGGTGCATCACGTAGCCGAGCCAGTTGTTGCCGGCCTCGGTGCCGCCCAGCTGCGAGCCCTTCATGAACACGACGCGGCGGGCCGGCGATCGCGGGCCCAGGGCGTCCATGATCTCGCGCAGATAGGGCGTCGTGTCCGTGTGCCAGTGGACCGCCGCATGGCCCGAGCGGTTGCCGAGCACGCGGTGTTCGTCGGCCCACTCGCTGACCGTCAGTCGCGGCTCGGGCCGCCATCCCGCCCGGTAGGCGGTTTCGTAAACGTCACGGCCGTTCTGCATCCGCGATCTCCTGACAGATCCGCTCGATCTCTTCCTCGAGGATGCGCTGGACCTCGGCGGGCTCCTGGATGGCGGCCAGGACGGCGGCGAGGCGTTCGGGCAGGGCGATCAACTGGTCGCGCGCCTTGCGGGCCATGTTGAATGCGCCGAGGCGGACTTCGTCGGTGGGGACGAGAGCGCCGCGCCGGCGGTCGAGCTCGAGCTTCGCCAACTGAGCCTGGTACAACTCGCGAGCGGCGCGGGCCTTGGCGTAGCCAGAGGCGGTGGATGGTGCGCCGATCGTCTCGTCGGCCGCGCTCAGGTCCATGGGTTCGGGGGGCTCGCCCGGTGTCTTGGCCTGTTTGGGGTCGCCGGTGATCCGGTTGCGGGGCTTGCTCTGGTCGGTGTTCTGATGCCATTCCTGGTCGGCCTGAACGGGATCGATCTTCCCGTTGACGGTCGAGATCCTGCCTGCCTTGACGGCGCGCTGAACCGCGACGTGGGTCATGCCACGCCTGCGCGCGTACTCGCGCTGGGAGATCAGCTCCTTCTTCGCTCCCTTGACCACCGCCTATTCATCCTGGTCGGCCCTGCGGTCGGCGGCGATCTCGTCGAAGGCCCGGCCGTCGCCGTCCAGGATGGCCTTCTGGCCGGTGGCTTCCTGCCAGCGCATCACGATCACGTCCGTGTACGCGGGATCGAGTTCCATGAGGAAGGCATGGCGGCCGGTCTGCTCAGCTCCCATC